>DODH01000061.1:0-1588 GCA_003545625.1 Nitrospina sp. | reverse complement strand
GCAAAATTTTTACGCGCCGGATTTAAAGATATCGGCCTGGAGTTTTTAATCCCTGAAGGTTGGCGAAGTAATTGCCTGACGGGTCTACGCCTGCCAGAGGGGGTGAGCTATGAAAAACTTCATGCCGAGTTGAAAGGCAACGGGTTTGTCATCTATGCCGGGCAGGGAATCCTGAGCGATAATATTTTCCGCATCGCAAATATGGGCGACATCAACCAGGAAGAGTTTCAGCGATTTTTAAAAGAGTTAAAAACAATCTGCTAATGGTCGGCCTGTTCGCTTTCGATCAAAATCTCTACCGTCCATTCGGCCGCCGGGTTGGCATTTAACATCCACGGTTCGCGGGTATATTTTTCGCCTTTTCGGTTGGCAAATTTTTCAAGGTTTTCCTTATTACTCTCAAGAAACTTTCTAAAAACCATTTTGGGTCTTTTTTGCCTTGCTGCCATGATTGAATCCTTTAATTTCTATTCTTATTTTTTACCGTCTATCAAGTGGCACATTTGAACACGATTGATAGAAAACCGCAACGGGGAATAAAAGCACTTGTGGGATTTAACGGAATTCAAGAGGCCGAAGGCTCAATCCACCCCGCCCCACCTTGCCTATCTCCGCCAGCTGACATAAAATAGACCCTTACTTTCATAAGAAGGAGAACCTGGTGAAATGAATAATTCAAGGTTACATTTTATATGTCGGATTTTAATTCTCCCGCCACTTACCGGTTTTTTAACATTTCTGTGTATAGAATTTGATTTCTACAAAATGTTGGAGGGGATTGGCTTAATATTTTTTGGCGGCCTGTTTTTTGTTTTTGCAATTATTATAAGCACCGCCAATTTAAGACGTTTTCAAGCCATAGAAGAATTGGCGGTTTTATGGTCTTTAGCCATGAGTTTTTGGCAAACAGGGAAAAGGCATTTAGCAGAAAAGGAGCAAGAAAAACTACAATATGAATTGAGAGAATTTTATGAGAAATTGAGATTTCTCATGCATGTAGATGTGGTTGGTGAAGAAACCAAACAGAAACTTTTTGAAATTGATACCTTTTTTAATGAGCTCAGCTTGGTAATTGAAAGATTTAGAAAAACAGAAAAGATTAGCGCCCCGGAACTTGCCTGCCTTTTAGGCTGGCTTGAAAAAATGTATTCAAGTTTCGAAAAATTGCTTGCAATTAAAGAGCATCGGACGCCAAGAAGCCTAAGGCTTTTCATTGACTGGGCTTTGGTGGTGGGGGTGCTGTTATTAACTCCTCAATTTGCAACATTTGGAGTCTATGGTATTTTTTCCTCCTTTCTGATTATGTGCTTTCTTGTCACTTTAATAAAAATTCAGAAAATACTTGAATATCCGTTCGGAAAAAATATAGACCATATAGATTTACGACTGAAGGAAAAAGCCTACAGAAGGATTGCATAAAAAAGGGGTCGCCCATAAAAGATTCCGCATCAAGGGCTAACTTCTCGCTTCAAACCTTCCACCAGATACAAGCAAGTGTAGGCAGCACACTTTTACTCCGCCACATTGGGAAAACACAACGCTCTATTGAAAACCCATTATACCGCTGACCAGACCCCGTTATTTATAC
>DODH01000133.1:1208-3114 GCA_003545625.1 Nitrospina sp. | reverse complement strand
TGCCGGGCTTTCTCCAGGGCATCGTGAATAATTATTTGTATTGCGGTTTTCATTCAGGCTTTATCGTAAAAAAATACGGTCTAATGAGAAATATAAGACGGGGTTGATTTTAAAGACCAGGAGGGTTAATTTTTCCGGTTACGGACAGCTTCCACTTCTTTTTCCATTTTCTCTTCCAAAACTTTCTTCTCAGATCGAAACTGCTTCTCCAATTCTGCTTTTATCGCACCAATCTCTTCAGGAGGAACCCCGTCCGAAAATTTACGGATCTTGTCTTGGGAGGTTACATCCAGATCGGCAATTTTGGCAGAGTATTCATTTCGAACCTCGGCAATTTTCTGTTTTTGTTTTTTGGTCAGCTTTTTCTGGCTTTTCAACTCAGGAACCAGCTTATTCGAACGCTCTAGGCTCAATTCCCAGGCACTTTTTAGTCCCGACATATCCATCTCTCAAAAAAGTTTAACTGCTTAATTATAAAGGAATTATAAACCAGACTCAATAGCCATATCCTCTACCATGCCAAAGACGGGATGGCGCGTGTGGTCAGCTATGAGGACAAAGAATTGGCCTTGGACCTCAAAAAAATTCGCCATAAACTCTATAAGGATTCGTGGTATCCCACAATTATTGGAACGGCCCAGTCTCACATGACGGACGGCATTGCAATCCTCAGCAACTCCAGAAACATTCTAAGTACAATCTGGCAAGTCGGCTGGCAACGGGTTGATAAAACAGATTACGATATAGAACTGACCTACGACCGTTATTTCAACCGTTTTTTCAATTTGTTTGCCGGGTTAAACCTTACCAATGTTTATGAGCGTGGCATTTTTGGAATACGATATTTGCTTCCATTTAATATTGACAGTGCCTTAAGGGTAGATAGCGAGGGAGAGTTTCGCATTGAGTTAGCTCAAGGATTACAGTTAACCAGCCGCTTTGGAATTTTTGGCGACATCGAATATGATTCCGAAACCAAGGAGGAGTGGTTGCTTGGCGGAAAATATACCCTGTCAAAAAGCCTGGCTCTGACTGGCCAATACCATTCAGATTTCGGTGCGGGTGCCGGAATGGAGTTTCGATACTAAGCCTTATTGCTTCTATCTGAATAGATTGTTTTATTTATGTCTGTTTGCTATTCTGGGCTTTAATATGGAAACGTTCAAACGAGAGCCTCTCTTACGAGAATTAAAAAATTACCTCATCCACTTAAAGGACTTGGGGTATACAGAAATTCCCTGCGAGGCGGATTTGTTTGCAAATGCAGAAATTGCTCCCCAACAATCACACTCATCTACACCGTCAAACGAAATGGCAAAAAATAAATCCCTGATTGCTGTTCAAGAAGAGCTGGGCGACTGCACCCGGTGCAAACTTTCTAAGGGAAGAAAAAATATCGTGTTTGGCTCGGGCAACCCCAATGCGGACCTTGTCTTTGTGGGAGAGGGACCGGGTGCTGACGAGGATGAACAGGGGCTCCCATTCGTAGGCCGGGCAGGGAAAAAACTGACAGAAATTATTGAAAAAGGCATGGGCCTGAACCGGGAAAAAGACACCTATATCTGCAATATCGTCAAATGCCGCCCGCCGGGCAACCGCGATCCGGAACCAGATGAAATTGCTGCCTGCAAACCCTTTCTGATCCAGCAATTAAAAGCCATCAAACCCAAAGTAATTGTCGCCTTGGGGAAACCCGCATCCTCAACCCTTTTGGGAAGGAATGTGCCCATCGTCAAAGAACGCGGCACCTGGCATGAATATGAAGGCATCAAGTTAATGCTTACCTTCCACCCAGCCTACCTGATTCGGTTTCCTACTCTGGAAAACCGTAGGGCCGTCCATGACGATGTTAAAAAAGTTTTGAAAGTACTGAAAGAGTCGCAAAGATGAATTCAGTACAGGAAAA
>DODH01000133.1:0-885 GCA_003545625.1 Nitrospina sp. | reverse complement strand
AATGATGAATATGGTGAATAAACTTGTAGCCGAAGGAAAAGACTTCTCACTTGCTTAATTGGAAGCCCATTTTTACCGTTTAAGAATGCTCTGCGAAAAATAGCGGACGGGGATTTCGACATCAAATTCGATGACATCAAACTTGTAGGTGGTTTTGGTATTTTCCTTGAGCATATCGCGGAAAATCATGGTGCGGGGAAACAAACGGTTGCCAATTTTTTCGTAGTCCTCGAACAGGATTCTCTTTAAAAGTTTTCCGCTTTTGGCAAAGCGTTCCTCTTTCAAGACAATGCGCTTCTTCGGGTCGATCCAGACTTTCCGAGTTTGGTAAGTCGTTTTTTTATCTTTGGCGACCAAATTTAAAACTCGAATACCCGCAGAATCCTCGAGGCCCTGTTCCGAAAAAGTTGCGGAATAAGAATAGCTCAATTTGTGGTCTTCCATCATATCTTCGTAGGACAAGTCACTTCCCAACATCGACTGCCTGAGCAGATGACCGGCCATGAGTATCTTCCTGTCTGTACGCGGGGTGTACATCCAGAGTTTGCCACCAATCTTGAGCATTTTAGTTCCCTTTTCCCGGGCGGGAGACTTGTAATGACTGTATGAACGCGTAGTGCCTTCCATCCACGAGTCCTGGGTCAAAGTACGCACTTTGCGTCCGTTGTCGATGATGAGGCGTCCGGTAATAAATTTCGTATCTGCCCAGAGATTTTCGTCCACCTGTTCCAGCAGTCGTTGCGCGCTTATTTCTTCTGCAATTCCGGGGCCTGCAAAACAAAAACAACAGGCCAGAAAAATGATGGTACTGATTTTATTCTTTATGGGTATCATCCCGCCTCCAGTTCACGGAACAGGTTGGCTTCTGATCGTTTAAAAATGGCC
>DODH01000112.1 GCA_003545625.1 Nitrospina sp. | reverse complement strand
CAACGTCTGTAAAATATGTGATAGCACCCGATTCCGCAGTTGATTAATGATTTTTTTTTAGAAGTTATTAATTTTTTAATAATTAAGAATTCCAATATTTCAAAACTATATTTCCCAGGTTTCTGGAACGGAGAAATTCATCTAATGTTTAAGAACATATATATACCGGTAGATAATTCTGATTACTCCAACGCCTGCGTTGAATTAGCACTCGAATTTGCCAAGGGATCAGATACAACTATTACCGCAAGCCATGTTTATGCCGCCAAAATGCACGATGTCCGGTTTCGGCAAATGGAGAGCGGACTTCCTGAAGAATATCAGGATGAGCAGGAGTTAGAAAAACAACGGAATATTCATGACCAATTGATTACCAAAGGGATGGAAGTCATCAGTGACTCCTATCTGGATGTCCCCAAAGATAAATGTAAAGCATTGGACATTCCTTTTGTTGGTAAATCTCTTGAGGGTCGTAACTGGACAGAACTGGTTCGTGATATCAAGGAATCTTCTTATGACTTGGTTATCATTGGGGCTTTGGGGCTCGGCGCGATTAAAGACAGTTTGATTGGCACGGTTGCCGAAAGGGTGATACGGCGTTCTAGTACAGATATGTTGGTTGTGAAGCATTGTCCTGAGATTCAAGAGGATAGACCCTCCAGTGGAAAGATTGTGGTTGCGGTGGATGGAAGTGGTCATTCTTTTGGAGGGTTGATGACGGGTATTGAAATGGCCAAAAAGTTGGATCGTCCTCTGGAAGTCATTTCTACTTTTGATCCCTACTTCCACTATGCCATGTTCAACAGCCTGATCGGCGTTTTGTCCCGGGAGGCTTCCAAAGTGTTCAAGTTTGAGCAACAGGAAAAGCTTCATGAAGACATTATTGACAAAGGACTGGCAAAAATCTATCAGGCTCATCTGGAGATCTCCCGGAAAATTTGTGAAGAAGAGGGCATCGAAAGTACCATTCGCCTTTTGGACGGAAAGGTCTTCGAAAAAGTTTTGCAATATGCCCGCGAGGAGAATCCCTATCTGCTGATTCTGGGACGGATCGGGGTTCACAGTGCCCCGGATATGGACATTGGAGGCAATACCGAAAACCTTATGCGTCTGGTTCCATGCAACATACTGCTCTCCAGCAAGGTGTTCCAGCCATCGATAGACATGCAGGCGGAGGAAAGCATTGAATGGACCTCTGAAGCCAAAGTGCGCTTGACTAAGATTCCGGGTTTTGTACGTCCGATGGCGACTACAGCGATTCTACGCTATGCGTTGGAGAGGGGACATAGCATGATTACATCCGGCGTTATCACCGAAGCGGTGCAGGAGATTCTTCCGGCCGGCGCGATGCAGGCCATGTCTGCTATTGGTGAGAGGATGAAAAAGGAAGGAATGGACCCGAACAATCCGGAAGGTCTTGGCATGCTGAAAGAAGAAATGGCGCAAGCTCATGCCGGTAATTCCAAAGAAGAGATTACACTGAAATGTACCAGTTGCGGCACTTATTATAAAGGTGATGTTGTAAAATGTGGTGTTTGTAATGCGGGAGCTGAGCGATTGCTTCCGGTCAATAAAGAGGAGTTCAAAGCATCGGTAGAGGAGTCTCAAGAAGCCACCACGTTTACCACTTTTGATGATGTCAAAGTGTCCTGGACTCAGGAAGCGTTGGATGGGTTGAATGAGTTTCCGCAGGGGCATTTGAGAAGAAAAGCCCATGCCCGGGTTGAGAAAAACGCTCGGGTTCAGAATGTCGGTTCGGTTTCTCTGGCATTTCTCAACAAAATCCTGAACGAAAAGATCAAGAAGGATGACAATGGAAATGGTTCAAGCGAAAAAATTCCAGGAGACATCCTCAGTTTAGGGGCATCATTGAATGTCGATGACTTCAACTGGTCACCTGAAGCCTTGGAACGGCTGGAGCGTGTTCCTCAGGGATTTATGCGGGACAATACCCAAAACCGGGTAATGGCTTGGTGTTCTCAAAATGACATCAAAGATATTTCACTGGATGTCTGTGAGGAGGGAATCCGAGAGTCTGTGAAGATGATGGAAGATGCCATCAAGAATGGCGCAGGCTTGGAAGATTTTATCCCTAAGAAAGAAGTGAAGGCTTAGATTTTACCCCGTTTAAACAACGTTTTTTTTAGCCCCTGGATATTGAATTGGATTCAATTCCAGGGGCTTTTTTCCTGTTATTTTCTGTTTTGCTGGCTCTTGTCCCGGTAGTTTGGTGGCTCCAGGGACTGTTGAAAAATCCCAGTTCGTATTTATTCAGCGCACTCTCTGAAAAATGTCCTTCCAAATTTATAAGCGTTTACTCCTTCACTTAAAACCTTATTTGAGCCGCTTGTATCTGGCGATTTTCTTTTCGATCATTGTTGGCGTTATTGCGACCTCCCCAGTCCCGATTATTCAAAAAACCTTCGATAATATCTTTGTAGAAAAAGATTATTTTATGCTCAAGGTGATTCCCCTGGCCCTGATTGTTTTATACGTTATCAAGGCTGTGTTGACTTATGCGCAAAACCTGATCATTTTCGGAATCTCGTGGGAACTGGTGGTGGCATTCAAGGAAAAATTATTTGTGCATATCCACGAACTTCCTTTTGAGTTTTTTGAGGACCATGAAACCGGCGAACTCATGTCTCGAATCAGTAATGACGTCATGGTTATGCAGTCCACTGTAACGCGACTGATGAAAGAGTTTTTGCAAAACAGTGTGATGCTGGTGGGTTTGTTGATATGGGTGTTTTATTTGAAATGGGACTGGGCTGTGATGGCCTTGGTCATATTTCCGATCATGGTTATTCCAGTATCCAATATTGCCCGGAAACTGCGACGCCTTTCTAGGAAAGGGCAGGAAATATTGGCCAATATCAACGCCACGATTTTGGAATCCTTTTCGGGGATAAAAATTGTCCGGGCATTTGGTATGGAATCCCGCGAGATAAATAAGTTCAGGCTTTATAATGACAGTTACCTTGAAGTGATGAAAAAAAATGTGAAGTATGTGGAAATTACTTCACCTTTGCTGGAGGTATTGGGGGTTATCAGTGCGGCGTTTATCCTGTGGTATGGCGGGAACCAGGTATTGAACGAGGAAATCAGCCAGGGAACATTCCTGGCTTTCATTGTTGCCTTATTCATGATGTATTCTCCTATCAGGATATTATTCAAAATCTACACTAATATCCAGACCGCATTGGCAGGGGCGGAAAGGGTGTTCGATATTCTCGACCAGGATGCGGAAAAGGTGCAGGAAGGTCAGTTGGAACTTCAAGGTGTCAATGACGGAATTGAATTCAAGAATGTTTCTTTTCGCTACCCGTCACGGTCCACCATGATTTTAAATGAAATCAACCTGTCTGTTCGAAAATCAGAAATCATCGCGATTGTTGGCATGAGCGGAGCTGGCAAGACAACTTTGGTGGATCTGTTGTTCCGGTTCTTCGATGCGACTTCCGGTTCAATTTTGATTGATGGAAAAAATATTCAGGATTACAAGCTGGCTTCTTTAAGGCGGCAGTTGGCTCTGGTGACCCAGGAGACTTTTTTATTTAACGATACGATCTGGAATAATATTGCTTTTGGCTGTGAACGAAAGGCCACTCACGATGAAATTATGGAGGCGGCCCAGGCCGCCCATGTGGATCAATTTGCGTCGAACCTGGATGATGGTTACGAAACCATCATCGGAGAACGAGGAGTCAAGCTTTCTGGCGGTCAGCGACAGAGGATTGCCATCGCCCGGGCTCTCTTAAGAAACGCTCCGATTCTGGTTCTCGATGAAGCTACGTCTGCACTGGACTCCGAATCTGAAAAGCTGGTTCAGGATGCTCTGCATAATCTCATGGAACACCGGACATCTTTTGTTATAGCCCACCGTCTATCAACGATCAAACACGCCAACCGGATCATTGTTTTGGACAAAGGCCAGATTGTAGAATCTGGAACCCATGAGTCCCTTCTCGCGAATAGTGGGTTGTATCGGAAATATTATGAAATGCAGTTTGCCGATCTGGAAGACAAAAATAAGGATATCAAGGAATCGAGTTAAATGCGTTTTGAAAAAGTTTATATCGAAAGTCTGGCCTACCACCTGCCTGATAATATTGTGACTTCGGCTGAAATTGAAAAAAGGCTGGCCCCTCTTTATGACCGACTCAAACTTCCCCAAGGTCGCTTGGAGTTGATGAGTGGTATTCAGGAACGCCGTTTCTGGGAGAAGGGAGTTTTACCCAGTGAGGTGGCAACTATTGCCGGAGAAAAAGCTATTGCCCGGTCAGGGGTGGACCCGAATCAAATAGGTTGCCTGATTTCTGCATCGGTTTGCAGAGATTTTCTGGAGCCCTCGACGGCCTCCGTAATTCATAATAACCTGAAGCTTCCTGTGGAAGCATTTGTGTTCGATGTCTCCAATGCCTGCCTGGGTGTGCTCAATGGCATGTCGATCATTGCCAGCATGATTGAGCAAAATCAGATTCTGGCTGGATTGGTTGTGGCTGGAGAAAATGGGGGTCCACTTGTGAATAACACGATCGAAACTTTGCTGGCTCGAAAAGATATTACCCGGTCTGAGATCAAGTCCTCTTTCGCTTCCTTGACCATTGGCTCTGCCGCTGTTGGAGTTATCCTGGTCCATGAAAAGATTGCCAGGCAGGGCCACCGTTTGCTTGGTGGTGTTTCTATGGCTGAAACCCAGTTCAATAATTTATGCCGTGGCAGTGATGACAGCGGGGCGGGTGGAGAATGGTCGCCTCTGATGGAAACCGACTCCGAAACTTTGATGCGGGAGGGATGCCAACTTGCCAGTAAAACCTGGGTGCGTACCCGTGAAGTGCTTGGCTGGAAAAATGAAGAGATAAGCCGGGTATTCTGCCATCAGGTTGGCAAAGGTCATCGCAAACTAATGTATGAAAGTATTGGACTGGACCTTGAAAAAGATTTTTCCACTCTGGAATTTTTAGGCAATACCGGTTCGGCCTCATTACCGACGACATTGGCCATGGGAATTGAAAAGGATGTGCTAAAGACGGGCGACAAAGCGGCTCTACTTGGTATAGGTAGCGGACTTAACTGCTTGATGATGGGAATTGAGTGGTGACCGATCTTTATCCCTTTTCTTCGCATAGTCTGCAACTGGATCGTTTGCGTTATCATTACCTCGATGAGGGTTCCGGCCACGAACCCCTTCTCATGCTCCATGGCAACCCTACCTGGTCCTTTTATTACCGCAACCTGATCCTGGGCCTCAAGGACTCTTATCGTTGTGTGGTGCCCGACCATATGGGGATGGGAAAATCAGATAAACCGCAGGACTATCCTTACACGCTTTCTCAGCACATCGACAATCTCGAAAAACTAGCTGATCACCTTAAGCTCAATGACATTACCCTGGTGGTGCATGACTGGGGTGGGGCGATTGGCATGGGTTTCGCGGTTCGGCATCCTGAGCGAATCAAGAGGTTGGTGATTTTCAATACCGCCGCGTTTTTATCCCGTAATATCCCGTTGAGCCTGCGCTTGTGCCGGATACCCGGATTTGGAACTGTTGCTATTCGCGGTTTCAACGTGTTTGCACGTGGCGCCATTCGCTGGGCTTGCATCAAACAGGAAAGAATGACGCCACAAGTCCGAGCCGGTTATCTGGAACCTTACGATAACTTTTCCAACCGGGTGGCCACTTTGCGTTTTGTGCAGGATATTCCCATGAGTCCCGATTCACCCAGCTATTCTGTGATCCAGCATATAGAAGAGAACCTGAAACTATTTCGAGAGCATCCCGTTCAAATTATTTGGGGAGCACATGATTTTGTTTTTAACGATCATTTCCTGAAACGTTGGCAGGAGATTTTTCCTCAGGCACAAGTGCACCGGATGGAAGACGCCGGGCATTATGTGGTGGAAGATGCGCATGAACGCATTCTTCCTATGATGAAAGAATTCTTGCAAAAAAATTTAATTTAAGTTTTCGCATAAAAAAACCGGCTTCCCCACCAGGGGGAGCCGGTTTTATTTTGCGTGAAAAACTTAATATCGGTAGTGCTCAGGCTTGTAGGGACCTTCCACGGGGATACTTAAATATGCAGCCTGCTTTTCGGTGAGTGTTGTCAGTTTCACTCCCAGTTTATCCAGATGCAGGCGTGCGACCTCTTCATCGAGTTTCTTCGGCAAGGTGTAAACGCCCACCTCATATTTGTTATTGTACAACTCTATTTGTGCCAGCACCTGATTGGTGAAGGAGTTGGACATCACGAAAGAAGGGTGACCGGTCGCGCAACCCAGGTTCACCAATCTACCTTCTGCCAGTAGAAGGATATTGTGTCCATCCGGGAAGGTGTATTTATCCACCTGTGGTTTGATAACAACTTTTTTAATTCCCGGAAAGTTATTTAAAGCCGCTACTTGAATCTCAATGTCGAAGTGGCCAATGTTGCAAACAATGGAATCGGTTTTCATTTTTCCCATATGCTCGATACAGATAATATCGGCGCATCCTGTTGTGGTGACAAAAATATCACCTTCCTTAACAGCTTCTTCCATGGTGGTGACTTCATAACCTTCCATTGCCGCCTGCAAGGCACAGATGGGGTCGATTTCGGTAATGATCACCCTGGCACCCAAGCCTTTCATGGCGTCGGCGCAACCTTTACCGACATCGCCAAACCCGGCAACGACCACTACTTTTCCGGCTATCATGATATCGGTCGCCCGTTTGATGCCATCGGCAAGCGATTCCCGACAACCATAAAGATTATCGAATTTCGACTTGGTGACCGAATCGTTGACGTTCATAGCCGGGAGCTTTAAAGTTCCTTTTTCGATCATTTTATAAAGGTTGTGCACGCCGGTTGTGGTTTCTTCCGTGACTCCTTTTATCTCAGCCAGTAGTTCGGGATGCTTTTCGTGGATGTAAGCGGTGAGATCGCCTCCGTCATCAAGGATCATGTTGGGACCTTGATCATTGTCAAAAAGCAGGGTTTGAGCAGTACACCACCAATATTCTTCTTCCGTTTCTTCCTTCCAGGCAAATGTGGGAATGCCCGCTTTGGCCATGGCGGCGGCGGCGTGGTCCTGTGTGGAAAAAATATTGCAGGAAGCCCATCGAACTTCGGCTCCCAGTTCGATCAGGGTTTCCATGAGTACTGCGGTTTGAATGGTCATGTGCAACGAGCCGGCAATCCGTGCCCCTTTCAAAGGTTTGGAAGCTCCATGTTTTTTGCGCAGGGCCATGAGGCCGGGCATTTCGTTCTGGGCAAGGATAATTTCTTTACGTCCCCAATCTGCCAGAGACAGATCTTTTACTTTAAATTTTTCAGAGACGGTGGTGGTTGACATGAGCTACTCCTTAAAAGGTTTTGAATTATATGTTTGTTATTCGAAATCAATTAAAATGATGAGAGGAAAATTTGATACGATGTCTTGAGTGGCTGGTTACAGGGAGGAATATCGGCAGTCCCCAAGTTTATCTATCATTCAGTTAACGGCGAATCAGTTTATTAGTTTAGCAGATTATGTGTAGACGTCAATCCATCCGGTTTTTTTCTTGTGACCATTACTGAGGTTAAAATTTACCCTTTTGATTCCGGTGAACCCGATTCTTCCTTGCGGGCGTTTGCGGATGTCACACTTGAACAAACGATTTTGCTAAAAGGTTTCCGGATTCTGGCGGCCAAAAACGGTGGATTGTTTGTCGGCTTCCCCTCCAGAAAAGGCAAAGACGGGAAGTTTTATGACATGGTGGAAATAAAGTCGGTGGATTTGCAATCTAACCTCAAGTCTGCGATTCTTGCCGCCTATAGGGTTTATTCCTGATATCAGTTGGATGATATCTTTACCGTTTTGTAAAGGAAGTTTTTAAAGCTGATGAATTTTTTTCTTTCATCTGATTCCAAATGCGAACGGGTTTTACAGGCACCTAGTTTTACCGCGAGCCCCGGCAGATTGGTTTGATATCGGTTTTTCGCCGCTAGTATCAGCGACCGGACGGTGTCCCGGGTCAAATGGTTTTCTTTAAAGGGCTGATGGATATCGGCCCAGAAGTTGGCTTCTCCCGCCTCAAACTGGTCCAGCAAAGTTTCGATGAAGTTCCGATTGGTCTTGTCCCCTCCTTCTGAAAAGGATGGTTGGCAGGCTGAGATGATATCGTCTTTAGTGATTATGGCTCCTTTGCGAAATAACATGGCCCTTAGCAAGATGTTTTTTAACTCCCGGACATTTCCCCGATATTGGTGTTGCTTGAGACATTCAACCGCCGCCGGTTCCAATTTGGGCAGGGTAGAGTCGTCCCCCTCTTTTTTATAGGAATTAAACAGGATGCCGAGAAAATGCGTAGCGAGGTCTTCGATATCCTCCTCTCTTTCATTCAGACGCGGAATATGAAAGCTCAAGGCATTGAGCCGATGGTATAAGTCTTCGCGGAACCGTCCTTCCTGAATTTCCCTTATTAAATCTTTATTGGTTGCCGCGACCAGAAATATTTTGGAGTAACGGGGATGGTTTTCACCGAGCCGCATGAACACACCGGTATCGAGAAAACGTAATA
>DODH01000230.1 GCA_003545625.1 Nitrospina sp. | reverse complement strand
TCAAATCCTCTCATCCCGACCAGTTTTCTATTTTCTTCCTTCCTGATCCGCTCACCTTTTATTTGAGTTGTATTATGATGGTCACCCTTTTCACATTTTAATTTAGAATGATCATAGCCAGTAGTATCGAAAAATCTTATGGCCCTCAAATCCTGTTTGAGGATGTATCCTTTCTTATCAACAAAGGCGAACGCATTGGGTTGGTAGGCAAAAATGGGACGGGAAAATCAACTCTATTCAGGATGATCCTGGGACAGGAGAACTACGACTCGGGAACCCTTTCTATCCCCAGAGGTTATCGGATTGGAGCGCTGGAACAATATATCCACTTCACCCAGCCTACTGTCCTTAATGAATGCATTGATGCCCTGCCCCCTGAAAAACAATGGGATCATTACAAGGCGGAGATCATCCTATCCGGGCTGGGTTTTTCGGAGCAGGATTTCCACAAAGATCCCACCACTTTTAGCGGCGGCTTCCAAGTACGTATCAACCTGTGTAAAGCATTATTAGGCGATCCCAATATGCTTCTGCTTGATGAGCCCACCAACTATCTCGATATCCTTTCACTCCGTTGGCTCAAGGAGTATCTGAACAAATGGCCCGGAGAAATGATGCTCATCACTCATGACCGTGATTTCATGGATAAAGTCACCACCCATACACTGGGCTTACATCGAAAACAAGCCAGAAAAGTCAAAGGCGGCACCATAAAATTCTATGAGCTCATGATCCAGGAAGAAGAAACCTATGAGTTGACCCGTAAAAACCTGGAAAACAAGCGTAAGGAGATGCAATCTCTTATAGACCGGTTTCGCGCCAAGGCATCCAAGGCCACCATGGCTCAGTCGCGGCTGAAAATGATGCAAAAAATGGGGACTATGGAAAAATTGGACACCGAGAAGAATCTGGGATTCAGGTTTAACCACCTACCCTGCCCTGGAAAAACTGTCATGGACATAAAGAATATTTCTTTTTCCTACAATAACAACCCGGATGAAAATATATTCTCAGATATTTCGTTTTCCATTGGCCGAAAGGACCGCATAGGAATCATCGGAGCTAACGGAAAAGGCAAGTCGACTTTATTAAATTGCCTGGCGGGAGAACTGACGCACAACGCAGGCTCCATCATCAATCATCCCACCGCCTGCCTGGGTCATTTTGGTCAAACCAATATTGATCGGCTCGAACCCAATAATCAGGTACTGCATGAGATACTCCGCTCTAACCCCAGACTATCCCTACAAGCCGCCCATAGTATATGTGGAGCCATGATGTTTGAGGGAGACCTGAGCAAAAAAAAGGTGAGTGTACTATCTGGCGGGGAAAGAAGCCGCGTTCTACTGGGAAAAATAATTTCTCATCCTACCAATCTATTACTTCTGGACGAACCCACCCACCACCTTGATGTAGAATCAATTGAAACCTTGATAGAAGAGTTGAACGACTATGCCGGTGCCCTGGTGATTGTTACCCACTCGGAACTCATTCTTAAAACCCTGGTTAAAAATTTAATTATTTTTCACCGCGGTCGGGCAGAGTATTTTCATGGAGGATATGAGGACTTCCTGAAAAAAATTGGCTGGGAAGGTGAACCGGTTGCAGAGAAAAAGGTAAAAACCAAAATAAATAAAAAAGAAGCCCGAAGACTACGTGCCCTGGAGCGCCAACAAGTCCAAGCCAGCGGGAGTTGAACTTAAAACAATCGAGGACACCTCTAAATTATTATGGACAAACCTAAACACAGCCCCGGCAGAGTCACCACGGAATCGCTCAAGCTTTGGTTCAAACATCACCTGAAATACACCCTGGTGGACGATAAATTTTCTGCAACCAGAATGGACCATTTCATCAGCCTGGCTTTATCGGTCCGAGATCATCTGGTCAACAGATGGCTCCAAACCCAGCAATCCTATTATGAGAACGATGTAAAAAGGGTTTACTATCTTTCGATGGAATTTCTAATTGGGAGATTGCTGACCAATAATTTGATCAACCTTGGAATTTATGATGAATACAAACTGGCCCTGGACGAACTGGGCCATGATATTCATGAATTGGAGGAAACAGAAGTCGAGGCGGGGCTGGGCAATGGAGGACTTGGGCGCCTTGCGGCCTGCTTTCTCGACTCTATTGCAAGTTTAGGAATTCCTGGATATGGATATGGAATCCGTTATGAATTTGGAATTTTTCACCAAAAAATTATCCGGGGTTACCAGGTTGAAACGGCTGACAACTGGTTGCGGACGGGAAATCCCTGGGAAATCCCGAGGCCGCGCTCCCTGGTCCCGGTCGAGTTTTATGGACGTGTGGAATCCACTCCAAACTCAAAGGGCGCAATGAAATACCAGTGGGTCGACACCCAGAATGTCATGGCCATGGCTCACGACATTCCCGTTCCCGGCTATAAAAATGACACGGTAAACAATCTTCGTCTATGGAGCGCACGGTCCAGCCGAGAACTGGAACTGGAACATTTCCAGGCCGGTGATTATTTTCAGGCCGTGCAAAACAAGCATGAAAGCGAAATAATTTCCAAAGTATTATACCCGGCAGACCATAATCAACTGGGAAAAGAACTGCGGTTCAAACAGGAATACTTTTTCGTCTCTGCCTCCCTGAGCGATATTATCCGACGATACAAAAAAGCGCATACCTCCTTTGACACGTTCAGTGACAAGGTTGCCATCCAATTGAATGACACCCACCCGGCGCTGGCCATTGCCGAATTAATGCGCATTCTGATAGACCTTGAAAAAGTGTCATGGGACAAAGCTTGGGAAATAACCACTAACACCTTTGCGTTTACCAACCACACCATTCTTCCCGAGGCGATGGAGAAATGGTCGATAGATTTATTCAGGAGGGTTTTACCCAGGCATCTGGACATCATTTTTCAAATCAACCAGCAGTTTATGAATCAGGTGCAAGAACGTTATCATGGTGACATGGGGAAAATGAACCGAATGTCCCTCATTGAGGAAAATCATACGAAATATATTCGCATGGCACACCTTTCCATTATTGGCAGTCATTCCATAAATGGGGTTGCGGAACTGCATTCCAGCATACTCAAGGAAAAAGTATTTTCCGATTTCCATGAAATGTTTCCCCGCCGTTTTAACAACAAAACAAACGGGGTTACTCCCAGACGCTGGCTGAAAGCCTGCAACCCGGAATTATCCAAATTGATAACCGAGTATATCGGGGATTCCTGGGTCAGGGATTTATCAGAGATAAAAAAACTTCAGAATCATATCGATGATTCTCAACTGATTGACCGCTGGAAAAAAATTAAAACCTATAATAAAAAGCAATTGGCAAAATATATTCAGGATTCCTTAAGTTTTGAAGTTGATCCAACCTCCCTATTTGAAACTCAGATCAAAAGAATTCATGAATATAAAAGACAGGTCTTAAGCGTTCTGCACGCTATAGCACTTTATAACCGCATGCGTAGCAATCCCGAAGGCTTTAAAACTCAAAGAACCATTTTGTTTTCCGGAAAAGCCGCTCCGGGCTATGCTATGGCAAAGCTGATCATCAAATTTATTAACAGCGTTGCTGACATCATCAATGCCGATAGCAGTTTGCAGGGAAAACTAAAGGTCGTATTTCTGCCTAATTACTCCGTGACCCTTGCTGAAAAAATTATTCCAGCCTCAGACCTTTCAGTACAAATCTCCACCGCGGGGATGGAAGCATCGGGCACGGGTAATATGAAACTGGCTCTCAATGGTGCCTTAACTGTGGGAACACTCGATGGCGCAAATATTGAAATCATGGAAGAGGTCGGGAATGAAAATATCTTCATATTCGGCTTGAATGCCGATGAGGTCATGGAGAAGAAACAATCCGGCTATAATCCCAGGGAGGTTTATATGCAAAACGCGGAGTTAAAAGCAGTGCTGGATATGGTTCAGCAAGGCTTTTTTTCCGGCCCACAGGGTAACCTTTTCCAACCCATTCTGGAAAACCTCCTGGATCATGGTGACCCCTATATGATCCTGGCGGATTTTCAATCCTTCTGTGACATTCAGGAGAAGATAGGTAATGCCTATTTGGATATCGACACATGGACAAGAAAATCCATCATCAATGTATCTCGGATGGGAAAATTTTCCAGTGACCGTTCCATCAAAGAATATGCGAAAGATATTTGGAACGTTCCCGTTAAGCCACAGGACTGAAAATAAAACTTCTAATCTCTGCCATAGGTTTTAGTCTTATCAGCAAGCACTATATCCGTTGACCATTGACCGGGAAGCAACCGCCACTCCCAATTATTTTCAGCAATTCCGGGACAATTCATACGGGCTTCAGAACCCAACCCCAACACATCCTGCATGGGAAGAATAACCGTATCGGCAATTGAGCTCATTGCCAAAATCACCATCTCTTCCGCGATTGTATTTGCGCATACTTTTTTTCCAAGAATATTTTCCAACTTGACCTTGGATTCATCGCTTAATTCTTCCTCAAACCAACCGCGCATAGTATTGCAGTCATGTGTCCCGGTATACAGGACACAGTTTTTTACATGGTTTTCCGGAGCATACGGATTTTGCAAAATATCCCCATCAAAAGCAAATATCAAAAGCTTCATGCCAGGAAATCCAAACCGGGCCATTGCATCTCTGACATCTTGAGTAATAACTCCCAGGTCTTCGGCAACAACGGGGATCGATTTAAATTCATTCAATAAGACGGAAAAGAATTCCACCCCTGGGCATTCCTGCCATTGCCCATTTACTGCGGTTGAATCATTAACGGGTATCTCCCATGCCGCCAGGAAACCACGAAAATGATCAATCCTTACCAGATCAAATAAATCCAGGTTATGCTTCATTCTCTCAATCCACCAGACGAAATTATTTTTTCGCAGAAAATTCCAGTCAAAAATCGGATTCCCCCATCTTTGTCCCGTCTCACTGAAATAATCAGGAGGAACTCCGGCAACGACAACAGGATTTAGTTCCTGATCGAGTTTAAATAGCTCCGGGTGAGCCCAGACATCCGCACTATCGTGGTTAACATAAAGGGACACATCGCCAAAAACACGAATCCCTTTATTTCGGCAATACTTTTGCAATTCCTTCCATTGATAAAATAAAACAAATTGAAAATATTTTTCCCTTTCCAAGTATTCTCGCAGGCTATCAGTATAGCGATGAACAGCATTCCTCCTCTTGATATCCTCTGGCCATTCACTCCATGAACGCCCGCCAAAATGGTTTTTTAACGCCGAAAAGAGGCAAAAATCTTCCAGCCAATATGAGTTATCAACGCAAAATTTTTTAAACTCATCTTTATCTATGTTTTCTTTGAATCGGTCATAACTTTTTGAAAGAAGTTGGATCTTAAAATCCAAAACAAAAGAATACTGCACCCGATTCGAAGAAAATTCAGGAACAGACTCAAGATCGTAGTCTTCCAGCAAACCGTCACGAAGCATAAGTTCAGGACTGGCGAATAAAGGACTGATCGCAAAAGCTGAAGTGCAACTATAGGGAGAATTGCCAAATGAGGGAGGATTAATAGGAAGAATTTGCCAAAGGGTCTGACCGGCCTGCTCTAATGAATCAACAAACTCAAATGCGGCAGGCCCAAAATCCCCCACACCAAATTTCGATGGCAGGGAAGTAATATGAAGTAGAATTCCACTGCATCGAGATTCAGGTTTCTGAGGCATGTATAATTATCAGGAAAATTTTAGACTTGGAAATCCATTCTGGCTTTTTCAATCACGTTTTTATAAATCTGGGAACCATTCCCTTTCTCAAGAACATTACTCTCTGCCAGTTCAAGCAATTCCAAGAAGTGGGGCTCAAGTACCTCACCAGAAATTTCTTCAGCGAGTTGAATCGCCTTTCCCGCGTACAACAGAATTTGTTCTGTTTCGATTCCCGATATATCGTTAAAAAACCATCCGCAACTGGTATACATCAGCATCGCGTTGCTTTGCAGCTCCAGAAGTTTAAGCACAACAACCTTTTTGGATTCATCTAGACTGTTTTGACACTGTTCAGCTAAAAAAGTATCCCTGTCGTATCGGTTGATACGAATATCAATATAACGATTCCTTGCCTCCCAAGGGTCTTTAAATAGACCCTTGCCCACTTCAACAAAAATAGAATCCGCTCTACATTGAAACCAATCCAACGCTTTCCTGAGGGGCCCTCTCCAGCCCTGATTCCATTCAGGATGACCTCCTGTTTCGCATCCACAATTGCTGCTCCAGCGCCCAACCCCATGAGCACAACTCCATGAAGTTTTTTCAATAATTTCAATCTCCTCTTGCGGCGGAAATTTTTCCAGGTATTCTGCGAAATTGGTCAATCGTGCATCAACCTGGTCATCAATATATTTAAGGGCAAAAGCCAATGCCATATCGCCAAATTTATGATGATGCCCATAGGTTTCGCCATCTGTGGCAACACTGAGTAATTGGGGCCCATCGGTATTATCTGTCTGCATTAATTTTTCAGCAAAACATTTCCCATCTTGCAAAATATTTTCAAACGCCAGGGATTGGGATAAGGCGCCATTGTAAAAGAAAACATTAATGCTCCTCCCCGCTCCCAGTCTTACGCTATAAGGCTGGTTGATATCCAACTCGCCATGGTCGAGAAGTCGACCGGCCTGATGGGGAGCCAAAACCGTAAATCGAATGCCTAAATCAGCCATTATCTGAAGAGTTTCTAAATCCACCGCCGTTTCAGGGAGCCACATTCCTTCCGGTAAACGCTTAAAGCGAAATTCAAAATCCCGGATTCCCCAGTAAACCTGGGTGTATTTATCCTTCGAGTCTGCCAGAGGCATGATCATATGCGAATAGCATTGCGCCATAGCGGAACCATGTCCGGAAAATGTTTCCCGGCTGATTTTATCTGCCTCCAGAACCGCCTGATACGTATCCGGGGCCTTGAATTCCATCCAGCTCAACAGCGTGGGACCAAAGTCAAAACTGATCTTCGAGTAATTATTGACCCTTTCGATGACAACGCCCTTTTCATCGAGAATTCGGGCCCTGGTATTGGGGGCATAACATTCGGCATTGATGCGCTCATTCCAATCATGAAAGGGATACGCCGATTCCTGATAGGTAATGGCCTCTAACCATGGATTTTCCCTGGGCGGCTGGTAAAAATGACCGTGGATACAAATAAACTTGTTCATGAGTTAAAATTTATTTTTGGCATTTTAAAAAGATAACAGCCAGGGGAGGCAAAACGAGGTTGACCGAAAAGGGCTTCCCGTGACAAGTAACGGACTCACTTTTTACAGCTTGCGGATTACCAACTCCTCCTCCGCCAAACTCTTCGGCATCACTATTCAGAATCTCCTCCCAGGCTCCTTCATAAGGAACCCCGATGCGATAATCAAACCTTGGAACCGGTGTGAAATTCAAGGCCACGATAATTTTTTCATCAGTTCCCTTCCGCATGAGAACGAGAACACATTGCTGAGAGTCAGAACAATCAATCCATTCAAATCCTTCAGGAGAAAACTCATTTTCGTGAAGAGCAGGTTCATTTACATAAAGACGGTTGAGGCTTTTCAGCCAAAACTGCAGGCCTTTATGGTTTGAATGCTCCAAAAGATGCCAGTCAAGACTCTTATCATGATCCCATTCTGCCCACTGTCCGAATTCCCCTCCCATGAAAAGAAGTTTTTTTCCGGGCTGAGCGAACATATGCCCGAATAACAACCTTAAGTTCGCGAACTTTTGCCAGTCATCCCCGGGCATTCTGGACAGCAGGGAGCCCTTGCCATGAACCACTTCATCATGAGACAGGGGTAAAATAAAATTTTCGTGGTAGGCATACAACATCCTGAAGGTCAATCGTTCATAGTGAAACTTCCTATGGATGGGATCTTGTTGCATGTACTCCAGTGTGTCATGCATCCAGCCCATGTCCCACTTCATCCCAAATCCCAGCCCCCCCACATAAGTGGGTTTCGAGACCATGGGCCAGTCCGTGGATTCTTCAGCCATGGTCTGGGTATGAGGATGATTTTTATACACCTGCTCATTAAATTTCCGTAAAAACCCAATAGCTTCCAGATTTTCCCGGCCTCCATGAACATTGGGGATCCACTCCCCTTCTTTGCGTGAGTAATCCAGGTAGAGCATGGATGCCACCGCGTCAACACGCAAACCATCGATATGAAACACATCTAACCAATACAGCGCATTGCTGATAAGAAAGCTGGATATTTCATTCCGGCCATAATTAAAAATATAACTGCCCCAGTCCGGATGGAAACCCTGCTTGTCATCGGCGTGTTCATAAATATGGGTTCCATCAAAATTACCCAAAGCGAATTCATCGACAGCAAAATGGGAAGGCACCCAATCCAGTATCACCCCAATATTGTTTTGATGCAGGGTGTCCACAAGATACATGAAATCCTGAGGCGTTCCGTATCGGCTCGAAGGGGAAAAATATCCCGTACACTGATAACCCCAGGAACCATAGAAGGGGTGCTCCATAACGGGAAGAAATTCGACATGGGTGAACTCCATTTCCTTGAGATACTTGGTTAAAAGTGGTGCCAATTCACGATAGCTGAGCCGGGAACCTTCGGGCTTACGCATCCAGGACCCGAGATGCACCTCGTAAATAGAAATGGGACTGTTAAGAAAATTATGCCGCTCGCGTCCTTTGTCCATCCAGTTTTGATCATTCCACGAGTAGTCCAGATCCCAGACAATACTTCCGGTCTTAGGGGGTGTTTCACATAACATTGCAAAAGGGTCAGCCTTCTCAACTCGATACCCATTTTGACGGGATTGAATATAGTATTTATAGATATCGCCCTTCTCGACATCGGGAAAGAACCCTTGCCAAATCCCCGACTCCTGAATGGGATTCAATATGTGCTTTCCCTTTTCCCATCGGTTGAAATCACCTACCACATGGACTTGTTCCGCGTTGGGAGCCCAGACCGAAAAGTAAGTACCACCCTTTTCCTCAATCCTATGAGCTCCCATCTTTTCATAAAGACGATAATGATTGCCTTCATTAAAAAGATGCAGATCATCATTCGTCAAAAGGGAAAAAAATGAGGTTCTCTCATCTTCACTTTTCCGGGAATTTTTCGATATGCTTCGGGTCATTTTTTCAGTTAATATGGCTTATAAACAAACCATCATAGCATCCAGATTAGTTTTTTGATAAAGCTTTAAGAGCATTTTTAAATATCAACTATTGCCATGAGCGAAAAAGACGATCCACAGAAATTTCTGGGTTCATCCCACCATCAGTTGAAGACCGATGCCAATGAGCTGGATGCCGACACTCGCGAAAAATTACTACAAATTCAGCATCGGGCCCTGGAGTCCTCGTTGGAGAAGAAAAGTAATTTTCCTACATGGATTTCCATGCCTTTAATGTGTTTCATCACTGCATTAATTTTTATTGCGCTAATCTATGTGAAACCCAACTCTGGACCGCAAACCGATAACAGTCCGGAAGACTTGGAAATTCTGATGGCCAATGACCCGATTGAGTTTTATGAAAACCTGGAATTCCTGCAGAAATGGAAAGATCCTAAAAGTGAAAAAAAAGACAATTAATTTATTACCGCTTCTTTTTCTAATCGTACTGATAATTGCCGCAAGCCCCAGCATGGGGCAGGATCAGAAAAACAGCATAAAATGGGATGAACTGCGCTCCGGGGAAAAACAAATCCTAGCTCCCCTCCAAGAAAAATGGGATAAACTTTCACCGGAAAAACAAAACCGTCTGAATAATGGGGCAATGAAGTGGAACGCCATGAGCCCGGAACAACAAAAAACCTCCAAGCAAAAACTCCAAACGTGGAAACAAAAGACCCCTGACGAAAAATTTAAAATCCGCAACCAGTTTGAACGATTTCATAACTTGCCTGAAACAGAAAAGCAATCACTGCGTAATGCCTATGAAGATTTTAAAAGTCTTTCGCCAGAAAAACAGAAATCCCTTTTAACCCAGCATTCCAAAACAGCGGGTTAAACGGAGAATCTTCGCCCTTAAGTTGCAATGTCTTTTTACCCCTAGCAACAATGCTCTCGGCTCAACCAAGTCTTACTCATTGGCGCTACTCCTACTGGGCGCATCTGAAACCAACATAATGAAATTTGTGGATGGGAAGGCTGGATATCCTGTGAGAAGATTTCAAGCTTCCCG
>DODH01000298.1 GCA_003545625.1 Nitrospina sp. | reverse complement strand
GATCATTCCCTCAATAAGAAGATGTGGGTTTTTAAGCAATAACTCCCGGTCTTTACAAGTCCCCGGCTCGGACTCATCCGCATTACAGCAGAGGTAACGCGGAAAAACATCCTTGGCAAGAAAACTCCATTTCAGCCCAGTAGGAAAACCCGCTCCACCGCGACCCCGTAAACCGGATGCCTTGACCGCCTCAACAATCTCTTCGGGCTTTTGGGAAAATGCTTTTTTCAAAGACTGGTATCCACCAATCCCCTCATACACCTTTATCGTATGAAGATTTTTTTTATTTATATCTTTAAATAGAATCTGAGTCATAAATCAATCCAGTGAGTCAATGATCTGATCGATGCGCTGTTCAGTCAGGTTTCCATAATAAGTATCATTAACCCGCATCATCGGTGCTTCCGTGCAAGCAGCCAAACACTCTTCTCGATGGAGGGTGAACTTTTCGTCCGAGGTGGTTTCTCCTACCTTGATATTAAGTTTTCTTGCTGTGTGCTCAAGGAGCTTGTCGCATCCGTTCAATTGGCAACTAATATTGATACAGAACAGAATCATGTACTTACCAACTTTTTTCGTGTGGTACATCGTATAAAAGGACATGACCGATTGGACGTAAGCAGGCGAAACATCCAGTTTTTCCCCTATCGCAACCATCGCCCCCGGGCTAACTAGCGAGTCGGATCGCTGCACCAGAGTCAACAAAGGCAGTAGAGCCGAGGTTTTAACCGGGTACTTCTCAAGAATATTACTGATCTCTTTTTCCTGATCTTCTGTAAATTTATACTTTGCCATAATTCATTTATTATTGTTAACTCCCCCTCCTCAATTACAAGAGGGAACATAACGAAAAGTAAAAGGCCAAAAAAAAAAGCAACAATCGGCTAAAATTTTTTACCCTGTCGCCTCCCTCGCTCTAAATCTAACGGTCTACTTCTCCCATTACAATATCGATGCTACCAATGATCCCGACCACATCTGCGATATAGCAACCTTCCATCATCTTGCACATTCCCGGGATCGCCATAAACGAAGGCGCCCGGAGTTTGACGCGTGACGGAACATTGGTTCCATCGCTGACAATGTAGAACCCGACTTCGCCTCTTGCTCCTTCAATCGGCACATAAGTTTCGCCCTTTGGAACGCTGATTCCTTCTGACACCAGTTTAAAATGATGGATCAAAGCTTCCATACTGGTATGAAGCGTTTCGCGGGCTGGTAAAGAGACTTTATTATCCGGATCCTTGTAAGGGCCGCCTGGAAGATCTTCTAAAACCTGCTGAATGATATAACGACTCTGTCGCATTTCTTCAATCCGTACACGGTAACGATCAAAAATATCACCGTTATTTTGAACAGGAACCTCAAAATTATAATTTTCATAGCCGCTGTAAGGCTGCGATTTACGAATATCCCAATTCACCCCCGAAGCCCGCAATGCCGGGCCGCTCAAACTCCAATTGATCGCTTCTTCCCGAGTAAAAGCACCAATACCTTCTGTACGGTCCAACCATATCGGATTGTTGGTGAGCAATCTTTCGTATTCATCTACTTTTGCGGGAAAATATTGTATAAAATCAAGAATGCCATCCAACCATGATCGAGTAGCATCTTTTGCCACTCCACCAACGCGAATGTAACTCGTCATCATACGAACTCCCGAAATTTCCTCATTTAGATCCAGAATCATCTCGCGCTCTCGCCAGCAATAAAGAAACACTGTCATCGCCCCAATATCTAGCGCATGCGTTCCCAACCAGACAAGGTGACTGGCAATACGAGCGAGTTCGCACATGATCACCCGAAGAGCATTTGCCCGATCAGGAATTTCAACTCCTAAGAGTTTTTCAGTGCTAAGACAAAATGCAAGATTGTTTCCAGGAGGATTGAGATAATCCAAACGATCCGTCATCGGGATGACGTGCACATAGCGTTTGTTCTCAGAAGTTTTTTCGATTCCCGTATGCAGGTACCCGATCTCAGGCTCAGCGGTCTTGACAACTTCGCCATCCATTTCCAAGATGACACGAAACACCCCATGGGTACTCGGGTGTTGCGGACCCATGTTGAGGGTCATCGTATCTTTATCGCGCTCCAGCAGTCCCTGTTCAGTTACACTCACGAGTCGTCTTACCGAGTGGGTGGTTTTGATTTAACCAATTCGCTTTTAAAATCCCTATTATGAGAAAAAGCAACGGTTTCTGTTGTTAACGGATAATCTTTTCTTAGTGGGAAACCCTCCCAATCCTTAGGCATAATCAAACGTTCCATTGTTGGATGACCTTCAACATTGATTCCGAACATGTCGAATAATTCCTGCTCGGGATAAAGCGCACCTTTCCAAAGATTCGACACTGTCGGAACAGAGGGATTATCCTCCTCTATCCCCACACGAAGCCTAATGGAATGCTGATTGTCAATGGAGTACAGCTGATAAACGGCCTCAAAACGGGGCTCTCGCTCTTCAAGTAAATAGTCAACGCCACGCACATCGGAAAGGTAATCAAATTTTAAATCCGCATCATTCTTAAGAAATTTAGCAACAGATTCCAGAGAATCTGGCGCAACAAAAATGACTGCGTCACCCTGTGGCAAATCGGTATTCTGTATGAGATCGGCAAGATCTTCTTTTACCTTCTCAACGATTTCCTCACTCGTCATGCCACCCTCTTCCT
>DODH01000136.1:2875-6554 GCA_003545625.1 Nitrospina sp. | reverse complement strand
TCCCAAATAGCAAAAAGGGCAAAAAATCCACTTTCCCCTTGTATTGTTTTTTTCTGGATTTTCAGGGAGGAAAATGGGGTTTTCACGGCGTTTTTCCGCTCATAAAGAGGTTTGAACATGCTAAAAAATCTTAAACTTTTGATCGTGCTGAATATTTTTTTATGGGTAGCGATTTCCCCTGTGTGGGCAAAAACGATTAAGGCCACAGACACTGAAATTTCGCTGGTCGATGGAATCGCCGTCGACAAAAAAGGCAATATTTATATTGCCATGCGTGATCACAATATCATCAGTCGGGTAGACACCCTTGGGAACATGACCCGCTTTGCGGGTACAGGCGAGTCCGGCTTCAGTGGCGACAAGGGAAAAGCCACCGAAGCACAGCTGAAAACACCCGCCGGTTTAACCTTCGATAAAAAAGGCAACCTCTATATCGCAGACCGCAATAACCACCGCATTCGAAAAGTGGACACCCGGGGAATCATCACTACTGTCGCGGGTAACGGAACCGCAGGTTTCAGCGGTGATGGCGGAAAAGCTACCCAAGCCCAGCTCAACCTGCCTTCCGGAGTCGCGGTCGATGATAAGGGGAATATTTATATTTCCGACCGTTCCAATAACCGGGTCCGCGTGGTGGACAATAAGGGCACCATCACCACTTTTGCCGGCAATGGAGGGGACGGGTATAGCGGCGATTCAGGCCCTGCCACCAAAGCGCAATTGTCAAAACCTTTTGGGCTGGCCCTGGATAAAAAAGGAAATCTCTATATCGCCGATCGCGAAAACAACCGGGTGCGGAAAGTCAATCCACAGGGAATCATCACTACTGTTGCCGGCGATGGCGGCTTCTTTTTCATGGGTGATAATGGGCCCTCCTATCGCGCCAGTATCGCCGGACCAACCGGCATAGTGGTGGATAAAAACGGCATCCTGTACATCGCCGACCGAAATAATAACCGCATCCGTTCTGTCGATACCCAGGGTATGATTCGGACCGTGGCGGGAACTGGACAGCAGGATTACAACGGTGAATCTGAAATAGCCCGTGACACCAATTTATACCTGCCTTTTGGAATGGCCTTGGATCAGGATGGCAAAATACTGATTATTGATCGGTCGCATTACCGCATTCGCCGGATAGACCCCCGTCGCGGCAGTGTCGAAACCGTTGCCGGAAACGGAGTGAAGATGTTTGCCGGAGATGGCGGCCCGGCTACCGGGGCGAAATTGAGTTTTCCCCACGGTATCGCCGTTGACAAAAAAGGCAACGTGATCATTTCAGATAAAGGACACTACCGCATTCGTCGGGTTTCACCGGACGGAATTATCCAAACCATCGCGGGAAACGGAATCCGCGGAAATATCGGTGATGACCTGCCCGCCCTGAAAGCTTCCCTCTATGGAGCGACATCCCTGAAGCTGAATGACAAAGATGAAATTTTCACCATCAGCCCCAGCAGTTTCGTCAGTATCCTTCGAAAAATAGATGAGAAGGGCATGATGCGAAAAGTTCTGGATACGGTTTCCAAGAACTATCTGGAATCCATTGCCAAAAGCAAATATAAAGGCAAGGTTCAAACCGGGGAACTGGCGATAATCACCACCTTTTCAGACATCGCTTTTGACCATAAAGGGAATATGTTTATCTCCGACCGGCTCAATCACCAGATCCGCAAAGTTTCTGCCCAGGGGGAAATCACCACCATCGCTGGCACCGGAGAGTCGGCCTACTATGGCGATGGCGGCCCGGCACTTGAAGCCGCGTTCCGGGACCCCAGCGCTCTGGTCACCGATAAGGCAGGCAATCTGTATATCGCCGATGGTGCCAATAACATGATCCGCAAAATAGATTCCAAGGGCATTATCACCACCATCGCGGGGAACGGCAACCATAAAAACACGGGAGATGGCGGCCCGGCATTGAAAGCGGGAATTCGCAATATGGACTACCTGGCTATGAGCCCGACCGGGGAACTGCATATCGTCGGCATGAACTCTCATATAGTAAGAAAAATCACGAAGGATGGAAACATCATGACGGTTGCGGGCACAGGCGATCAAGGCTTTTTTGGTGACGGCGGCCCGGGCACCAAAGCTATGCTCAAAAGCCCTTCAGCCATCACCTTCGACTCAAAAGGCAATCTGTATATTTCTGATATGGGAAATAACCGAATCCGTAAAGTGGACACCAGCGGAATCATCACCACCTTTGCAGGGTCCGGAACTTTCGGCTGGGCTCAGGATGGAGAAACAGTAGAAATTATTCTACAAAACTTTCCCTAACCGGCCAGCGGCCGCCAGCGTGACGCTGGATCCAATGGGCAAGAACTTGATTGAGCCGAGATAACTCTTTGCTCGCCAATAAAAGCTATTGCAGTAGCCACCGGTCGCTGACCGGATTTTTGGAGATTTTAAATGAAAAAACGCAGCTTTGTAGCAGGATTGGTTTTAGTATTTTCACTGGTATTCAGCAGTCAGGTTTTAGCAGCTGAAACGGATAGTCTCGCTGACATTCTCAAAAAATTAGACGCGTTGACCTGCACCCAACCCGAAAAACTTCCACAGTTTTATGCTAAAAGCCTGGTCATTATGGCGGATGATAAACGCGCCTTGCTGGAAAACAGGGTCAAGGATTACCGGCAGATGATGTCCGATTTCAGAGATATGAAATGCGAGACTCAACGCCAAATTCTCAGCGGGAAAGTGGGCAAAGAAGTGAGCTATGTTCTGGTGGATGAAATTATCAGCATCACCTCCAAATCAAACGATACCGATGAGCGGCAACACAGCGTTTGCAATTATGTGTTTACCCGGGAAGGTTCACAGTGGAAAATATCCCTTGAGCATTGCTCCAGCCTGCCTGATTACACCATCAACCCCGGAGACGATGCCCTGTACTATTTCCATAACCCGATTTACTGACCGGGCCACGCCCGGAGGGAGCAGGCAAGGGCTCGTTGAGCCAAGAAGAGTTGTTGCTAGCAATAAAAAGCTATTGCTAGTCGGGTCCAGCGTCACGCTGGCCACGCGCCGAGTGGCTGGAGCTGTTCATGAAGAAAGAAAAAATCATCGCCCATGTTGACCCGGACCTTCGCGACCTGATACCCGGCTACCTGAAAAACCGTCAGAAAGATATAACAACCATTAAAAAAGCACTCAAGGCGGCTGATTTTGCTAAAATCCGGGTACTGGGCCACTCCATGAAAGGGTCCGGAGGCGGCTATGGTTTCATGCAGGTCAGTAAAATTGGGGCAACCATTGAAATGGCTGCAAAAAATAAAGATCCCGACTCGATTAAAAACCATCTGGCCGAACTTTCAGACTTCCTTAAACGGGTAACTCTGGTTTATGATTGATCCTGCCCATCATGTTAACGGGTATTTATAACTCCTCCTCCATCTACCGTGTCGAAACTTAGACTCTTAGTTTTTTTTCTAGCCGCTTCAGGGGTCTGTTCCGTGTACGCCAGTGAAAAAGACTGGGTCTTTTGGCAGGAGCGTTTCCTCTTATCGCCATCCAGCCAAACCGAGTTATCAGGCACGATTCAGGAACCGCGTATCAAGGAGGTTCGTGTCACCGCAACCTTGCCGGACTATCCCTGGATTAAAGTTTCTCAATACCGGGACCGCCCGGTGGAACGGTGCATCACCTGCCACGATGGCATCGCCAACGTCAGTCC
>DODH01000136.1:0-2488 GCA_003545625.1 Nitrospina sp. | reverse complement strand
GCCCGAGTCGGTAGACAAAGAACAGGCGCATGCGACCCTGATTTATGACCCCAAAGCGGGAACAGGAAAACGAAATCCTTCAAGCCTCAGTGTGGTGGAGCAATCCTGCGGACAGTTGTATTGCCATGCGGGGCACGCGGATGAAGATAGAAACCATGTCGCACGTGTTAAAAAATCCATGATGAACACGATGGCGGGGGTGATCTCCGGCTTGAGATACCAATGGGCGGGGCAAAGTCGCAAAACAGCTCGCTACGGCACCCTTGCCATTGCCGATGAGGACGCGAGTGTCCCCCACAACCAGGGCGCTCTGGATAAACTGGAAAAACTTCCATTCTTTTCCCCGGCAACAATAGATATTCTAAAAAAGGAGCAGTCGGTTGCCATTTCCCGACACCCGGCAGACCGTATTTTGCGACAACAATGTTTCCAATGCCATCTGGACTCGCCACCGGCTGAAGGCCAATACCGTTCACAGGGATGTGCCGCCTGTCATTTTGATTATTCTTCCAACGGACTCTATGAAGGCAACGACCCCACCATCTCCCGCACCGAACCGGGACATGCCCGGTTCCATAAAATTCGCGCCATTCCTTCACGCTCCACCTGCGTCCAGTGCCATCGCAGTTTTGACTTGCAAGCACTGGGCACCGCAGACGAACCTCGCGAAAATGAGATCGATGAAGTTTTTGGGCCCCACCATCCTCACGACTTTGAGGAAATCAATGATGCAACCCGGCAGGAAGAAACACCCACTGCCTACGACTCTGAAGTAACGGATACTGTGACCGATCAAATCGAAATATCCTCTACCGTTGATCCGGATAAAGAGGCCCCCTTGTTTGTCGGGAAAGGAAGGGTCATGAGAGATGTGCATACGGCAAGAGGAATGGACTGTACGGATTGCCATACACAACTTGATATCATGGGAGACGGGAATCTTTATTCCAAACAACATGAAGCGGTAGAGATCCGCTGCGAGACCTGTCATGGAGACAGTCGTTCCTATCCTTCCATTTCACAGGTTACGGACCCTGGAGATCCGGCGATCCGGGTCAGCAAGCATTATAAAGACGGTCCAAACAAGGTGGATGACTGGATGGCGGTTTCGGTGCGCAATCGCAAGATGACGAACGTAAAAGTCCGGGATGGGCACATGGTCACTATCGGTAAACAATCGGGGAAGGTTCATGAAATTCCGTTAGTGAAAGATTTCCTCGCGGCCCATTCCATTCCTCAACACCAGTCCCGCCTGGAATGTTCAGCTTGCCACGCTCGCTGGGTGGTTCGTTGTCCGGTGTGCCATCAAAGCATCACCGGCGACCCGTTGCAGGCACCCGTTCTCACATCCCGTTCCCTGGATATTGGCGAACCGTCTTTAATGATCGGGCCTCGGGGCAAGGTAGCGCCTATGCTGACTCAGCCAGAAAGGCACTTGACCGTTCTGGATGAGAAGGGAAATCTAATTCCCGTGCTGGGACGGATGGGGACACAACGGGGCCGTTATCGGCAGTGGGCCTTCACCAATCCTCATGGTACCTCAGGGTCGAATCTGGCTTATGCGCTAAACCCGCATTCCATTCGAAAACAGGCCCGCTCTTGCACCAGTTGCCATTTGTCTGGCAAAACTTTAGGATTAGGGGAAGGCGATCTCAAGATAGGAAAAAACGCCACAGGAAAAAATGATTTTGTAGACCCCCTGAACCGTTCAGATATAATACTGAAGGCCTCCCAGTTCGAACCGCAAGCCAAAGTATCCATGCGGGGAGAATCCATTGCGGGAACCCATCAGCCACAAGCCCGGACATTTAACCAGAAAGAAATAAACCGGATTTTAAGAATCGGAAACTGCATACCCTGCCACGACAGTTATGAAGACCCTATTTATCAAGATATCAAAAAAAGCTACAAGTTTGAACGGTCCCTGGATCACCGTCGATTACGGGAAAAAATATTGAGTTTGAGACAAGAATGAACCGTTTTATTAAAATTTCAGCCCTGCTTGTTTTGGGCTTTTGGTCCCTCCCTTTGCTTTCCTCCGGACAGGATATGGAAAATAAAAATCCGGTATTTGGAAATGAAGAACTGGAAGAGCCCTCACCCCGCGAACCTGAAAACAGCTTACCGGGACTGCTTGATCTGTTCATTCAACCTGAAGGCAATTCTGAATCCGAAAATATTTTAGAGTCGGAAGTCGGCAATAATGCGCCAACATTTTCAAAATCCAAGAGCATGGTTTCCGTTCCGGAATCGATCCCAAAACAGGATTTTGACGCCGCCGATTTTGACGATCCTTTCTACCGTGTTCGGGGTTTCCAGGAAAACTCAGAAAAGGTTTTGCAACCCGGGACCACTTTGGATGGAGTCCAATTTCAGAACTATGGTGATTCCAAAAAATTCATTGAACGGTTTTATCGTGAATCAGGATTTTCCGTAGATAAGGTTTTCGGTAAAATAAAATATCTGGAAAGAAAGGGCGGATGCTATA
>DODH01000193.1 GCA_003545625.1 Nitrospina sp. | reverse complement strand
TTCATCGGATCGGGAGCAGTCGGGTGGAAGCTCCGGTCCAAGCTAGCCCCGGGCACCCGCTGTGCTCTGGAGCACGGCGGAGCGGCCCCGGTCATTGTGGATCATGATGCAGACTTGGAAGACACCCTGCCGTTACTTGCTAAAGGCGGCTTTTACCACGCGGGTCAGGTTTGTGTGTCTGTACAAAAAGTATTTGTGCATGAAAGCATTGTCGATGCCTTTGCAAAAGGGTTGGTCGAATTGGCCGAGAAACTTGTGGTGGGTGACCCCCTCGATGAAAAAACAGAAGTGGGGCCGTTGATTCAGGAAAAAGAAGTAGACCGTGTGGATCAATGGGTGAAAGAAGCGCAAGATGAAGGCGCAAAAATATTAACAGGAGGAAAAAAAATTGGCGCCACCTGTTACGCTCCCACTGTCATCCTCAACCCATCAGATAAGACCAATGTCTCCGCCTACGAAATTTTCGGGCCGGTCGTCAATATTTATTCATTTAAAGACCGTTTGGAAGCTATAGCAAGAGCCAACCTCACACCCTTTTCTTTTCAGGCCGCAGTGATTACCCGCAATGTGGATACCGCTCTGGATACTGCCAAAAGACTGAACGCGGCCACTGTTATGATCAACGACCATACCGCGTTCCGGGTCGATTGGATGCCATTCGGCGGCCGCAAAGCCTCAGGTTTAGGAGTTGGAGGAATCCTGCCTACCATGATGGAAATGACAGAAGAAAAAATGTTGCTCTTCCGCTCAAAACTAATTTAGGGAATCTATATTTATTCGGTTATTTTCTCTAGGACGACTTACAGCTTTGGAACGCGATATTGAATCGTCAATATTTGCACCGGGCCTTGCCCGGCGGTTACTGACTTTGATCCCTGGCGCACCTGAAACCCGTTCCATCTTCCTTAAGCTGGAAGTGCGCGGCCTTGCGGTTGGCCGATCTCATTTTTGAAAAGACCTGGTTCCAGCCCCCGCCCCTATAAACCTTATAGGTGATAGAAATTGACCCAACGCAATTCGCCCCGCTACAAGCGTACAGTTCCGACCGGGGCCCGCGCGGATCTTTCTCCGGGCTCATCACATAGTAGTTTTCATCGATGGCCATCCAATCCTGCACCCACTCGCTCACATTGCCCGCAATATCATAAAGTCCAAAAGGATTAGGAGGGAAAGACCCCACCGGGGCGGAATTCTTAAAACCATCCGTCAAATTGGGGTCCCGGTTGTTGAGAACACAAGTGCTGTCACAGAAATTCGCCTCCTTGCCGGTCATTTTTTGACCCCAATAATATTCTTCTTGTGTTCCTCCGCGGGCCGCATACTCCCATTCCGCCTCGGTCGGCAGTCTGAGACCCAGTTTTCTGCAATAGTCTCTGGCCCCTTCCCAGGACACACTTTCTACGGGAAGATCGCCGCCAACATATTGGGAAGGGTTATAACCCATAACTGTTTGGAAAAATTTTTGCCTCACTTCATATTTCGTCATCTTAAAGGGAGACAGGCAAACCTTGTGGACAGGTTGCTCATCCGGATCTCCCAATTGGCTCCCCATCTGAAAACATCCTCCCGGTATCGCAACCAGTTCCTCCTCCGGTTTCACCTGTCTGGCGGAAATGGATTTTTTCATCACTTTGGCCTTCAAAGCCTCAACTTTTTCACGGGTAGCAGCAGGAATTCCGGAATATTGGAGCCGGGTCCGGCTTTTTAGAAACAGCTTCATTTTCCCGGATTTTTTTAGAAATGCCCGGTAATGCGGGACGGGTCCCTCATGATCTTCTTTTAAAAACTGGCTGAAATCATCGTCACTTTTTTCAGATTCATCCATTGCCATTACGTTTTCATCCACCAACTCTGCCTCAAGAGGTTCCGATTCGCCTTCGGTATAAATCAGGATGTCGCGGCCGGTAGATAACGGCATGGCGAGAATTTTATCCAGCAGTTTTTCTGCTTCATCGTATTTTTTCAGCTTTATCTTGGTATTGGCCTGGGCTTGCAACGTAATAAAATTGCCCGGCTCCTTTTCGAGAACAGCACGAAAAATTGTTTCGGCTTCCTTGTACTTCCCCAGCGAAAAGGCCTTTTCACCCTCTGCCTGGGAACCCGAACTTTCTTCCACCAAAATAAGGCTCACACTCCCTATAGTCAGTAGAAACACTACGGAAAGAATTATTGTACGAACTTGGTTAAACATAGGTCCTATCCTTAATTTGAAGTCAGCGCAGTTATTCTAAAAAACATATTATACTCCTCCTGCCATCCCGCGTGTAGCAGGGAACTGGGCAAAAGCTCATTAAGCCGAGATAACTCCTTGCTCGCCAAATAAAGCGACGGCACGCTGGCCGGCGCCTATGGGAAGATATTCAATTTGTAACTGCCCAGTTGGCAACCATGCCCTTATTAGATGATGAGCCCGTTGAAACAGGAGTGTTTATAGGCCCCGGTGCGAAAAAACCTCTAAAGCTTGATATTCCCTTATTTGTTTCTGATATGAGCTTCGGCGCTCTCTCTGAAGAAGCCAAAATCACTTTGGCAATGGGTGCTGAAATGGCCGGCACCGGTATTTGCAGTGGGGAAGGAGGGATGCTCCCTGAAGAGCAGGCGGCAAACAACCGGTATTTCTATGAACTTGCTTCAGGCCGATTTGGATTTTCAATGGAAAAAATAAAACGCTGCCAAGCGTTCCATTTTAAAGGCGATCAGGGCGCAAAGATCGGGACCGGCGGTCACCTGCGGACAACAAAAAGTTACAGAAAAAATCGCCGAGGTGCGCGGATTGAATGAAGGCGAATCCGCTATTTCCCCACCCCGTTTTCCTGATTGGACTGAAATCGCGCCCATCAAGGATTTCGCCAATCAGGTGCGAGAGGCCACAGGAGGCATCCCCATCGGCTACAAACTATCCGCGCAACATATAGAAAAGGATATCGATGCCGCGTTGGAGGTGGGGGTTGATTACATCATCCTTGATGGACGTGGCGGCGGAACCGGAGCCGCTCCCCTGCTCTTTCGAGACAATATCTCCGTACCCACCATTCCCGCCCTGGCACGAGCCCGGCGACATCTCGATAGCCTGGATCGGAAAGAGGTGACGTTGATCATTACAGGAGGATTAAGAATCCCCGCCGATTTTGCAAAAGCACTCGCTTTGGGAGCAGACGCTATAGCCCTCTCCAACTCCGCCATACAGGCCATCGGATGCATCGGAATGCGGGCCTGCCATACTAATAACTGTCCCGTTGGCATTGCCACCCAAAAAGAACACCTCAGGAGAAGATTGATTATTGAAGAATCCGCCAACCGTCTCAAAAACTTTTTCGAGGCCTCCGTCGATTTAATTAGAGTAATGGCAAGAGCCTGTGGTCATCGACATATCCATGAATTCGAAAGCAACGACCTCACCACCTGGAAACGAGAAATGGCCGACCTGTCAGGAATTAAATATGGAGGTGTTTAGTAGTTATTTTACCCTCCAGATACTTAATCCGGAATGATATACTGGTTTTTTAGTTCCCCTTTTGAGGCGAGCGTTCAATGATCATCGTGATGGCTCCGGATGCAACCCCGGAGGAAATAGAAAAGGTTGAAAACACTATCCGGGAACTCGGCTACACCCCGCATGCAATTGTCGGTGTGGAACGCAAAGTGATTGGGGCCGTGGGCGATGAACGAGGGAAAGACCGCCTGCAATCTATTGAAACCATGGGCGGAGTAGAAAGCGTTTTCCCTATTCTCAAGCCTTACAAACTTGCCAGTCGCGAAGTGAAATCCACCAACTCGGTGATTCAAGTCGGTGGGGTTTCCATCGGTGGACCTGCTATCGCCATCATCGCCGGCCCGTGCTCGGTAGAAAGCAAGGAACAGATATGCACGACCGCGAAGCTGGTTAAAAGTTCCGGGGCCA
>DODH01000014.1:5901-14510 GCA_003545625.1 Nitrospina sp. | reverse complement strand
TGCCGAGGCCCGCATTGCAGGGGGTGATATCACTTTGTCCATTCGCGATACCTATGATGGGTTTTTCAAAATCTTCATCTGTGAACCCGACCGCCCTGAGCATAGCGCGGTTGGGGGCTCGCCGGTCCCCCTGGGTGATAGATCGGCTTTTGGTGTTGAGAGGCGTCATCTTTATTTCCTTTTGGTTCACCTGTTAGAGTCCTAACGGTGTTGTTTTATACAATTTTGGATTTTTAAGGTTTCATCAGAAAGCGAACTCAGGCTTCTGATATGACATTGACGGTGGGACGGCGGAAATAGCCGTCTCCATTCTGCGAATGCGCAATAGCGTAGTATACAGGATGTTTGGTCTCTTTTAAAAGGGCTTGGGACCCGGAGATCTCAATTTCATGAGCGAAGGGAATAATCGGTGTTTTGCGGTCCTGCTTCCATGTTTTGACAGGGGACTTTGCCGACAAAATACCAGGAAGCCGGAATGATCTTTGTGAATACAGATAGTCCAGCTTCAGCAGATCCTGCTCCATTGGCGTGGGGTCCGGGTAAAACGTGTCCCGGAAAATACGGTAATGTTCGTCCAGAGAAACAGGGTTCATCAACAATGCGTGAGAATCATGATATTCCAGCAGGCGGTTGAATAGTGTTACCGGGTCCATTTTTTCGAGAAGGGCGTTGATGGAAAAACGGAAGCGTTTGGAATTGTAGAAGCGGTCGAAAATATCCACGAATTGTTTTAAATAGAGAACTTCTTTGGCAGATAATTCCTGGTGCGAGATCAGTTCATAGGGAGGAGTGGACTGATAACGGTACTGGTGTTTTTCGACAAGGTTGTTGATGGGGGCCCCGGGAAGAAACTTGAGAAAACCCAACTGCAATTCATGGGGCCTCAGTGCCATCACCTGGCAGAAAGATTCTTTGATATGTTCCAGTGTTTCTCCGGGCAGGCCGAAAATCAGGTCGCAATGAAAATGAATACGGTCCTGTTCTACCAGCTGTTGGATTGTTTTAAAAAGTTTTTGATTGTTCTGCTTTCTTTGAATAGTTTCCTGGACTGATTCGGTGGTTGTTTGAACGCCAATCTCAAACTGGAACATTCCTGGAGGAACTGTTTCCAGGAAATCCAGGATTTCAGGAGTCAAAATATCCCCCACCACTTCAAAATGAAATTCGTTGCCCTTGAATTGAGTCAACCACTGCATCAGCTTTCGCATGCGGCTCGGTTTGAGGTTGAAAGTGCGGTCGACGAATTTAATTTTTTCAATGCCGGCGGTGATGAGTTCTTTAATCTGTTTCTGGATGGTGGTTTCATCGAAGTAGCGAACCGTTTTATCCAATGCGGATAAACAGAACGAACAAAGGTAAGGGCATCCTCGTGATGTTTCAAAATAAACGATTCGGTTTTTGAGTTGAGGGAAGTCCTCTTCCAGATAAGCAGGAATGAGTTCAGGCAGGTCGGTTCCATAGGTTCGCCAGCGTTTAAGCACTTCATCAGATGGGGACTCGTTTTTGCGGGTCAAGTCGAGAAACTCCACCCATTTTTTTTCGCCCTCGCCAGAAATAATCGGATAGGCGAGAGAACCCTCTTCTTCAAACGAGACTTCCGGACCGCCTACTACAATTTTAAGATGCGGCATTTGTTTTTGCAGGCGTTCGATCAACTCCAGGCTCTGGCTCCGGTTCCAGATATAAATGCCAACTCCCAAAACCTCGGGCTGGAGTTTTTGTACCTCGGCGGCAATTTTCCAGGCCGGTTGGTTGATGATAAATTCCCGGATCCATACGTTTTGGTAGCCAGCGTTTCGACTGGCATTTCTCAGATATCTTAAAGCCAAAGAGGAATGAATAAATTTCGCGTTAAGCGTAATGAGTCCGATAGAGCGTTGCATCTATACCTCAGTTTTTGATGATTAAGAGTTATTTTCGCCAAAAAGCAGGTGAATAGATAGCTTAAATTTCTTTAAGAACTCCTTTGGTAAGAGAGGCAGACGGCAAGAGCTTGATTGGGCCGAGGTAACTCTTTGCCAGCCAACAGGGCTATTGCAAGCCGAGTTCAGCGTCACGGTGGTTGGCAGGTTTTGCAGAAGAAAGTGGAGCGGCCGGAATGGAGCATGCGGGATATGGGCGTTTTGCATTTTTGACAAGGTTCGCCCTCTTTGCCATAGACGGATAGTTGTACGGCATAGTATCCGGCGGCCCCGCTGGGGTCGAAGAAATCGCGTAAGGTGGTTCCTCCGGCCAAAATACTGTTTTCCAGAGTGGAGCGCACACAAGAAAGGAGGCGGTCCCATTCAGCAAGCGTGATTCTTCCTGCTCTGCGTTTAGGATTGATGCCTGCCTGAAACAGGGATTCGCAGGCGTAGATATTGCCGATTCCCGCGATGCGCCTGGCATCCATGATGAACGTTTTGATGGGAGACCGGCAGTTTCTAGCCCGACCTTTCAGTGTTTTCGCGTTGGCATCCGGCGAAAATGGGTCCGGTCCCATTTTATCCAGTAGGGGATGTGTCCCGTTTTTCGGGACCCATAGTATGCACCCAAAACGCCTCGGATCGACAAAGTGCAGACAGGTTTTGGAGCCAAACTGAAAAATAGCGTGCGTATGTTTTTCCCGGGGGGCTATGGAAGTCTGCAGGGAAACATGTCCGCTCATACCCAGATGTAAAAGCATGGCACCTTGAGGGACCTGTAAAAGCAAGTATTTTCCGTTGCGTTGGATTTTGGAAACCACCTGCTTGGCGAATTGCTTACGCAAAGTTGCCTGAGGAATGGGAAAGCGGATGTCCTTGCGGTAGAACTTGAGTGCCGTGCAGGTTTTGTTGACCACTAAGGGGAGAAGAGCCCGGCGCAGGGTTTCGACTTCAGGCAGTTCAGGCATGAATGACTTCACCACGATGAAGCGGGGTTAAAACATTATTTTTCCTCTTCAACATTTTTTTCTTTCTTTTTTTTCTTGGCGGGCTTTTTTGAGATCACCACTTTTGCGGAGTGAAGAAGGCGTCCATTCAAGGTATAACCTTTGGAATATTCCTGGATCACAGTGTTTTCATCATGGTCTGCAGATTCCTGCTGGGTCATGACTTCATGCAGGCTCGGATCAAAAGGTTTCCCCATGGCTTCAATCGGTTCCACTTTCTGGTTTTTGAGGAATGTGGTGAACTGTTTCTGGATCATTTCAATGCCTTCCTTGAAACTTTCCAGAGAAGTATTGGAGGCATCCAGGGCTCTATTCAGATTGTCATTAATCTGTACCAGTTCTTTCAGCAGCCGTTGGTTGGCAAATTGAACAGCATCTTCCTTGTCTTTGATCAATCTCTTACGAAAATTTTCAAGATCAGCTTTTTCTCTGAGGAAGTCGCCTTTTTGTTCGGCAAGTTCCTGATCCTTTTTCTCTAATTGCTGCTGAAGTTCTTCGATGGGGTCGAGTTCTTTTTCTTCTTCGACAAGCGCGTCTCCTTCCAGATCCTGAACTTTTCGTTCTTCTTCTTGTTCTTCCTCAGCAGGTTCTTTTGTTGCATTTTCCTTGGATGTCACCTTTTTAAACTCCCTGGTTTTCAGAAATTAATTTGGAAACTATTTTCGCGGTATGGTTCACAATGGAAATGATGCGTTTATAATCCATTCTTTTAGATCCGAAAACAGCCAGTGTGCCAACATTTTCATTTCCTAGTTGATAATTTTGTGCGATCAGACTGCAGTTCCCCATTTCTTCCTGGAGATTTTCCTCGCCGATTAATATGGTCATTCCATCATGGTGCAGGCAAAGGTCGAGCAGGTTGATCAATTTGGTTTTCTCTTCGAGAGTAGCTAAAAGAGCCTTGATCTTGCTGATATCCTCTGTGAACTCAGGCTGGTCGAGAAAATTCAAAGCGCCTTCCACAATCAGTTCGCTACTTTCCTTTTCTTCCGCAAACAAGGCGGCGGAAAGGGCATGGGCTTTACTTGCAAGATGGTTGTAGTGTTCTTTTTCTAGTCGCAACCGTTTTAGCAGTTCCCGTAAGATCCATTTGATGGGTTTTCCACTGAATTCGTCATTCAGGTAATTTGAAATAGAGGTCAGTTGATCCTGGGTCATGTCCGCATCTATGGGAAGCACTTTATTTTGCAAGATGCCTTGTTCAGAGAAGAAGACTGCCAGTGCCGCTTGCGGAGCCACTTTGGTAAACTCAATATGTTTGAAACAGGCGCTCGAAAAACTGGGGAGCATGACCAGCCCTGTTTGCTGGGAAACTTTGGAAAGGTTTTCGCAGGCCTGTTCAAGCAGTCCCTGAAGATTCTGCTTCGGGTATTCAAGCTCAGGGGCTTCCGACAGTACCTCGGCTTTCATTAAAAAACTTTGCGGACGCAAAAGGTGATCCACATAAAACCGGTAGCCCTTATCGGTGGGAATGCGGCCTGCCGACTTGTGCGGTTGATTCAGAAACCCCTTTTCCTCCAAATCGGCCATCACATTCCTGAGGGTGGCGGAACTGAGGTGTTCGGGGTAAATCTTGGCTACGGTGCGCGAACCCACGGGCTCTGCAGTCTCTATATATTTATCGATGACCGCTAAGAGAACCGCTTTACTTCTTTCATCTAGTAGTGGTGAACTCATTGCATTAGGCGATGTTATTAGTTTTCGGCATTCTGCTTATCCTGATAAATTATTAATCAGGTCTTTAGTTTTTTCCACGATCTGCGTTCCAATACCCTCTTCGGTAAAAATTTCAAGTAACAGGGCGTGCCGGACACGGCCATCAATGATGTGGGTTTTATGAACCCCTGACTTGAGGGCACCCAGACAGCAATTAACTTTGGGGAGCATTCCATCACGAATGACTTTGCTTCGGATCAAGTCGGAAGCCTGTTTTCGGGTCAAGCCAGACTGCAGTTTTCCGGCTTTATTTTTTACTCCTTCGGTATCCGTCATCAAAATCAGTTTTTCGGCTTTCAGGGCTGACGCGATCTTCTCTGCCACAAAGTCGGCGTTGATATTGAGTGTTTCTCCTTTTTCGCCTTTGGCAATCGGGGCGATAACGGGAATAAATTCATTTTGGTCCAAGGTCTCCAGAATGCGCGGGTTCACTTTAGTGATCTCGCCTACCAGTCCCAGGTCAATAATTTCCGGTCGATCCATTTCCGGCGAATGTTTTACCCTTTTATACCGTTTTGCGAGAATCATGTCACCGTCTTTTCCGGTGATGCCCACCGCATTGCCCCCTCGCTGGTTGATCAGGGAAACGATTTCCTTGTTCACTTTTCCGCCAAGCACCATTTCCACCACGTCAATCGTTTCTTTGCTGGTCACGCGTTGCCCCTCAATAAACCGGGATTGAATTCCCAGAGCCTTGAGGGTTTTGTCGATCTGCGGACCGCCCCCGTGAACCACAACCGGATTGATGCCGATGTATTTCATCATGACAATATCGAGGGCAAAGTTTTCCTTGAGATCATCCGAAACCATTGCACTGCCGCCGTATTTGATGACGATGGTTTTACCATAAAAGCTCTTGATATAAGGAAGAGCTTCTAAAAGGATTTCCGCTTTTTGAATGAGTTTTTTCATAGCATGTTTGAGGCAGATCGCAATATTTATTAAGCAACGTTTGTCTGCCAAATAAATATATTGCCAGTCACCCGCGGAGGCTCTCGGCGTTAGAGGATATAACGGCTCAGGTCTTCGTCCTGAATAATATCTTTCAGTTTGTCGCGAATATATTTGGCATCAATAGTGATATCTGTATCTTCCAAGTCCGGAGCGTCAAAAGAGATATCTTCGAGAAACTTTTCCATGATGGTTTGCAGTCGCCGGGCTCCAATGTTTTCCATGCGTTGGTTGACCAGGGCGGACATTTCAGCGATCTCGTTGATGGCATCATCCAGAAAAGTCAGGTTAACCTGCTCTGTTTTCAGCAAGGCGGTGTATTGTTTGACCAAGGCGTTATCGGGCTCTGTAAGAATACGGACGAAATCATCTTTGGTCAGGGAATCCAGCTCAACACGAATGGGGAAACGTCCCTGAAATTCCGGAATAAGATCAGACGGCTTGGCTGCGTGGAATGCCCCGGCCGCAATAAAAAGGATGTGGTCGGTTTTCACGATGCCGTACTTGGTGTTGACCGACGAGCCTTCAACAATAGGCAATAGGTCACGTTGCACCCCTTCGCGGGAGACATCGGGGCCACTGGTTCCGCCTGCCTGACGACCTATAATTTTGTCTACTTCGTCAATGAAAATGATTCCGTTTTGTTCGACACGCTTCAGGGTTTCTTCCATTATTTGGTCCTGGTCGAGTAACTTTTCTGCTTCCTCCTGGCAAAGAACCTTGAAGGCATCCGGGACTTTCAGTTTTTTGCTTTTGGTTTTTTTCGGCATGAGGGAGCCGAGCATGTCCTTGATGTTGTTGCCCATCTCCTCCATTCCGGCTCCGGAGCTCAGGTCAATAATTGAGGGCGTTTTTTCCCGTACCTGGATTTCCACTTCGCGTTCATCAAGCTTGCCTTCCTTTAGCATCCGGACAAACTTTTCGCGTGTCTGCTGGTAATGCAGTTTACCGTTTGTATCCAGGTTAGAGTCGGGCTGCATACCTGGTGGGGGAGGAAGAAGTAAATCCAGAAGTTTTTCGATGGCCTGTTCACGGGCTTGCACGCGAACGCGGGCCTCCATTTCTTCTTTAACCATATTTTTTGACAATTCCACCAGATCCCGGATCATGGATTCCACATCGCGTCCAACATAACCCACTTCAGTATATTTGGAAGCCTCAACTTTGATGAAAGGAGATTTTGAGAGCTTAGCCAACCGGCGGGCGATTTCTGTCTTACCCACTCCTGTCGGGCCAATCATAAGAATATTTTTAGGCCCCACTTCATCGCGAAGGGAGTCTGGAAGTTGTTGTCGACGCCAGCGATTGCGCAGGGCAATGCCCACCGCCCGCTTGGCTTTGGTTTGCCCAACGATAAACTTGTCCAACTCCTCTACAATTTGTTTTGGAGTCAAGGACGCCATAAACGCATCATCGGAATTCTGCGATACGGTGTCGAGCTGGGTTAATGCTGATTCGTTCATGAACTACAATTCCTCAATCGTTAAATTAGAGTTGGTATAAATACAGATCGATTCGGTAATCTTCATGGCCTCTTCCACGATTTCCCGCGCCGAAAGGTTGCTGTGTTGGATCAGCGCTTTGGCGGCGGCGGAAGCGAACATCCCTCCGGAACCGATGGCCAAAACGCCATCATCAGGTTCGATCACATCCCCCGTGCCGGAAAGCAGGAGAGAGTGTTCTTTATCGACCACTATCAGCATGGCCTCCAGTCGTCTCAGCATTTTATCAGTACGCCAGTCTTTGGCCAGTTCAACTGCTGAGCGGGGCAGGTTTCCCTGAAATTTTTCAAGTTTTTCTTCAAACCGGGCAAATAAAGCAAATGCGTCTGCGGTGGACCCGGCGAACCCCCCGACCACCTTGTCGTGGTGCATGCGCCGGACTTTGCTGGCGGAATGTTTCATTATTGTATTGCCCAGGGTGACTTGCCCGTCACCACCTATGACGACCTCCCCCTTATGGCGAACAGCGAGTATTGTGGTTGCTTCCATCATATTGAGTATTGTACTGGAACAGAATAAAAAGGGAAACCGGATTAATATTATTTCATTGCGGGTTTTTCTTTGGCGCGAGGATGTGCCTTGTCATACGTTTCGGACAATCGATCGAGTGTCAGATGTGTGTATTTCTGAGTGGTGGACAGACTGGAATGCCCCAGTAGCTCCTGAATGGAGCGCAAATCCGCCCCACCTTCCAAAAGGTGAGTGGCAAAGGAATGTCGGATCGAATGCGGGGAGACCCCGCCCGAAAAATTCCCCTGTTTGATATATTTTTCTACAACTTTACGCACTCCCCGGGTGGAGATTTCTGTCCCCCGATAATTCAGGAACAGTTTGCTCGTGCCGGAGCCAAACTCCCGGATTTTATCCTTCCTGATGTTAAGGTACATTTTCAGAGCCTCCACACAATGGCGTCCCAGTGGCAGAAGGCGTTCCTTTCCGCCTTTTCCCAGCACTTTGACCATGCGGGAGTCAAGGTTGATGTCCTCCAGGGTCAGCCCAACCAGTTCACTGATACGCAGCCCACAGCTGTAAAACAGCTCCAGCAGAGCCCGGTCGCGAACAGGCAGGAACCCTTCACCCTCAGGCAACTGCAAAAGGCGGAACATTTCATCGACGGAAAAATATGCGGGAAGTTTGTTCTGCATTCGGGGCGCGGGAACGGTTTTGGCGACATTGGTTTTCAGATAACCTTCCCGACACAGGAAGCGAAAAAACGAGCTCAATGTTGAAAGCTTGCGCCGCATGGTGGCACCCGAAAAATTCTTCTCATAAAGATGGCCCATGAATGAGCGCACCGCTAACCGGTCTATTTTTTTGAGTTGAATGGTGGAAGATTCAATGGCATGACCTGAGCGAGTCAAAAAATCCTGGAACTGGGAGATATCATTGAGATAACTGTCCAGCGTATGTGGAGAAGCATTTTTTTCCACGATCAGGTAATTTTTGAACTCCTGTAAGGCCTTTTCCATTAAAGAACCCCTTATTTATCAATAGTATCAAAATACCCGACCCTAAGGGGGAAGTCAAGT
>DODH01000014.1:0-5554 GCA_003545625.1 Nitrospina sp. | reverse complement strand
GTTCAAAATCATATTTACGGTTTGAAACTGCTATGGATTGAGTCCATAATTCTCTATGTACATATTTTGTTAACCGCTGACCCAAAAACGGGTCGCTTAAGAGCATCTCTGAAAATTATTTTTTGGCCATGAGCGGCTCTTATAAAATAAGGGCCACGAGTTGCCTTAGAGAAAGTTACAGAATAAATAGAGAGCCTTCTAAAATATTTTAGCCATTTAGTTGGCAGGGAGCATTATGTCTGATTCAACCAACCCGGAATTTAAAAGAGAACAAAAGCAAGCCGGTGAAGGATTCCGAACGGTGTCCGAAATTCGCCAGAGGCTGGACATTCTCGCAGAACATGTAGAGTCCAGAAAAGAGGCACTGGAAGAAGAAATTCAGGAGACCCTGCACGAGTCGTTAGCCAATGCGCGCGATTCGATGGAACGGATCGAAGAAAACATCGCGCCGAAAGTGGAAAAAGCCATCCGCACGAAGATGGAAGAAATCGACCGTAAGATGGTGCGCATGAACGAAGATGGGCTCGAAGCGGTGCGGGAAGAACTGGTGAAAGCTACCCCGGAACTCAGCAAAAAAATACTGGAAGATCTCGACAAACTGGTGGCGGAAAACACCCGCTTTGTGAAAATGGAAATTTTGAATGAGATCAAGGAAGAACTCAAAAAATCGGTTCAGTCGGCAATAGAGCCCATCAATGATAAACTGGAAAAGGATCTGCCTGCATCCAAAGCCCTGGCAATTTCTGCGCTGGCCCTGGCTGGTGTGGCTCTATTGGGAACGATTTGGTTTGCTGTCAAGTAACCAGCCAGAACAGGAAAAAGAAAAGAAAGCCGGAAAGAACCACCTGCCAGATGAAGCTGAATCCCGGCCCGGTAAAAAGGATCAATACAGAACTGGCACAGAGGATGAGGAATGCCAGAATATGCCGGGTGCGCTTTTTTAGGATCGGTTCCGGTTCCATAAATTTTTAACCGCTTTTTTCCTGCAAAAGCAGTTTCTTGATATCTTCAAGAGCCAGAAGTTCTTCGGCCTCCAACAACAGGTTATCGGCTGAAAACTCGCTTTCCAGACCCTCTGCTTCTTTGGGGTCAGGGCGAAGGCCCAGGCTGGGCGAAGAATCAAGATAGTTTTTGATATCCTCCTGGCTGAATGTGCTGAGGATAGCTTTCGCGAAATTAGCCAGAAGGGACTCCAAATGTTTGACCTGCTCTAAAGGTACGCTGTAATGTTCCTGAACCGTCAAGGCATAGCTCATATTCAACGCACGCCCTCCCAGGCTTAGGGGATGATCTTCCGACATGTCATCGTGGGGATACAGAAATTGAAGCTTTCGCCTGGCTTTTCTGAGCAGGCGAAAATTTAATCCGAACTTTTCCCCAATTAGAAAAGAAAGGCTCGCATGGGCTCCCTCAAGCTCGGCAAGCTGTAACGCTTCCCGGCAATATTCCTGTACCTGTTCGATTTCCATATTTCGATTTTGAGCTACTAGCGCAAAATACTATCGCCATGCGCCTGATGGTGTATGTATGAACTCTGCTTATTATTCTTGTAATGGGGATAGAAGTAAACCTTTTTAATGCGGGAATTTCCGGTTTTGGCCCAAGGAATTGTTTTATAGTTTACCGGTTATACAATTTGGCGCAAAGATAAGCAAAGAGCCGGGTCGCAGAATGAAGGAAGGGTTCTTCTCCTTTTATTGGCCGCACGTGGATGAAGTGCATGCCCGCATCGATTGCTCCCCCATCGGTTACATAATTGTCCCCAATCATGCACACCTTGGCGGGGTTCTGCAACTGCAGAAAGTCGGTCATGGCGATCTGGAATCCACGCGGGTCGGGTTTGGCGGGTACGTTGCTGACAACTTTTACCCCCATTTCCTGGAATGGTTGAAACCGGTCTTCCCATGCATTGGTATAAATGGCTATTTTAAATCCTTTTTCCAGCATGGCGCGAACATGGTCTATCACGGTAAGGTTATATTCTCTGGCATGATGAGGGCCAAGGGTGCCATCGGCATCGAGAAGAATCCCCTCAACGCCTTTTGCAAGGAGTTGATCGATGGAGATATCCTCAAACCGTTTTACCTTCATAAAGGTCTCCAGCCGGGAAGGGCAAAAGGGCAGGGCAATCAACCGGGAAGTTTTGGCCCAGGTGAGGCCTTCGCGTTGCGGAGAGGGAGCGGAACTCATTTGGTGGCAGTTATTTTTCAGGAAACTATTGTGAATTCAGGTGCCAGCCAGCAAAAGCTATTATTGCTGAGTAGCGTTACGCTGGTTACTCAAGAACCGATTCTGCGGCGAGAACACCGATCTGGGCCCAATCTACCAGTTCGTCCATTTCTTGCTTGGACATTTTCAGGGTTTCTAGATAATTTTCATCAGCGGCCTGGTGCAATCCCGTTTCAAAAGGATGGTCCAAGCCATATTTATTCGCGATCCGGTTTGCGGTACTGACCAGGCAAGCCAGATTCGGCGTTTGATCTTTTTCCAGGCCGGGTCCACCGTGAGCCTATGTGGCCTCAACGATTTTCGGCGAAACTGGCCACCATTCTTTCAGGTAAGCCGCACCTAACTCTGAACGGCTTATACCAAAAAAGTTTTTTTCCAGCGCTTCCAAAGGCTGATCGGGATCATTAAAATCGGTGGTTGCTAGAAACTGATCGAATTGTTCAGGGACAAGATAATCATAAACCAATAATCCGATGTCATGAACCAGACCGGCCAAATAACAGGAGTCCAGCTCTTCTTTATCTGTTAAGACTTTGCTTCCCAGTTCACGGGAAAGGATGGCAACGGCTAGGCCGTGCTTCCAATACCGGGTTTTCCCAAATGTTTGCGGTACCTTAATGCTATTGGGAAGTTCCACCGTATAACATAACTCCAGCACTGCCCCGACTCCCAAACGCACAATGGCATCCTCAATATTTTGTGCCAGGTCGCGCGCCCTCCGCCGAACAGGACGCTGTTGGCCATGGTAATTATTCGTGAAGATATAACAGGATCAGACGAAATAAGCCGCCGAACATCTTCTACATCACAATCGGGATCATTCATCAGCTTCTGTAATGCGATGAGCACATCGGGAAGGGGAGGCAGGTATCCGCTCACCTTCAGTTTTTCCAGAATAAGTTCTCTCATGGCAAGTTGCTAGAAAAGTATAATATTTCGCAATGAGGCGGGGCGTAAAATCTCCGGTGCCAAGGTAATGCTTTTTTTAGAGTAAAGCTATTATTAAATTCGGTTCAGAGATTTTGGTGAGACGCATCAACTTCTTGCAGGGTTGTCGGTCAAGATCGAAAACCAGTTTGCCCATTGGCAATTGACTCCGGCCGAAACAGAGGTGGAGTTTCTTTTGCTCAAAGGTTTCTCATTGAAAGAAATCGCCGATATGCGCAATACAAAGCTGAAAACCGTGCAACAACAGTCGCAATCAATTTATCAGAAAACCAGCCTGGCCAGCCGCTCCGAACTCGCCGCGTTTTTCCTCGAAGACCTGCTTCCCCCAGCGTGAGACCCCATTCGGGGTATGAAGGGTGATGAAGAGGTTATCACAGCTAAGGAAGAATATCACGGCCACCGGCGGCTCGCCGGCCACGGCTGGTGGCAGTGTCACGCTGGGCATATTTATAGCCACAGTCTTTTTGGTTGGAAATTGTAACCATGCCATCGTGCCTATCTTTCAAGGCTTCGGTTTCGGCTATATCGGCCACATGGGAATCAGACACCAGCAATATGGTATTCAATATTAGAAGAGGAGGGAAAGCAAACCTGGTCACCCCAAGAGCCAAATCTCTCAGGTTCTGCAAGGTGTGATCTGTATCTTCCAAAGTTTTTATTTTTACTTGAGCCAGTTCGAGCTCTTTGTCAAGCGCCAAACAGGAGGCCTGGCTATCCTCAGACTGGGCGATATAAACCTTTCCTGCGGCACAACCCGAAAACAAAAAACATAAAACGCCAAAAACAAACAAACGCAACCAACTCTTCATTCTCTACTCCAACCCACTAATGTTGATAAAATTTTTTTAAAGATTTTGCCCTGAGAAGCAAACCAACTCAAAAGGATTGAGATTTAGGGCCCTTAGAAAGAAACAACTAACAGGAGGAAAAATAACAGGGATTAAGAGGCATTTAAACAAGTGATCCTAGCCAATAATATAACCGATTTCCCCTGAAATGGAAACTAAAATCCCCCTGGCACTCCTTTTTTCCAGCACTTTAAACTTTTCTGCCAAGTTTTATAGCGCATTCCGGATATTCATGCTACACTGGGCTAGTAAAAAAGGGTTGTTTGTTTGCAGTGTAAGTTGGTTCCTTCTATTTTCTCGCTAGAGCAAAGGTGTAAAACGATTTAGTTTAGTAGACTAAAGGAAGTTTGGTTTTTTCTCGAAGTGGTTCTCTGAAAGTCCTTGCATCAATCCACCCAATTAAAAAACAGGGAAGACATTATCCAGGTTTTCTGGAAGTGCGTTTCCGTTAAATTGCAGGAGAGTATTTATTATGGCAGTAGGAAAAGTAAAATGGTTTAACGAAGGTAAGGGTTATGGATTCATTGAGTCTGAGAGTGGCAAAGATCTTTTTGTTCATTTCTCGGAGATTCAAGGGGACGGTTTTAAGACTCTTACAGAGGGCCAATCGGTCGAGTTTGAGGAAGGTATGGGGCAGAAAGGCCCACAGGCCACTCAGGTAGTACCCAAGTAAGAACCCTCTATCCGGCAGAATTTTGACTCTGCCGGAGTCAGTTCCATATTTACGTAAAAGGGCTCGGCCAAATGGCCGGGCCTTTTTTGTTTGGAGCAAAACCTCCGCCACCAGGCGTGTGATGGTTGATATTTGCCCCATAAATACCTATATTTATTTAGCCTGCTTCTTCCATTTAGGCCTTTTTTATAGGGCAGTAAATTGAGAAAAAATAAATAAGAGGGGTTAGAAAACAAATTCTCTGCCACAATTACGGGAGCGTAGATAACCACATCCTTCCGATTTTTGTATCCATGGTCGTAAACGGCCAAGGCGGATTTAAACAGGGTCAGAAGCCCTCCACCTTATTTTCAAACAGGGGGTCGCCATGACTACCACATTGCCGGAGCCTATTGCCGAGCAAATCATCGCCGACAAAATCAAGGAATGGGAACAAAAAAAACAAGAGCTGAAAGCTGGGAAAGGTATTAAGGAAATAAAACCCCATCCGTTTCTGACCATCGCCCGGGACTTTGGGTGCAGGGAGGAAGAAATTATTCCCGGCCTGGAAAAATCCCTGGGATGGAAAGTGTATGGGCGCAACATGCTGGATCACTTGGCGCGAAGGGAGCAACTCAGTCGCAGTTTCATTGAAACCCTGGACGAACATCGGCAGAACCTCATCGAGAACTGGATCAATTTTTTGATCCATTCCGGGTCCATCATGCAACATGATTACGTGGTAAAGATTTCCCGCCTGATCAAGGTGATCGTTGCTCAAGAGAACGCCATTTTTCTGGGCCGGGGTATCAACTATATCCTCGAAGACAAAAAGGAAGGTCTGCGTGTCCGGTTGACAGTCCCGCTTACACAGAGG
>DODH01000191.1:1161-4184 GCA_003545625.1 Nitrospina sp. | reverse complement strand
CAGCCGCGATGGCGAATCCGGACATAAAATCGACAAGGGTGGTCAGTTTGGCTACGGTGGTTTCAATAGTGTTGATAATATCGCGTGTACTCAAAGCGGTGATGTTGGGCAGGGCCTCAACAACGGCGTGTTGCAGTTGCAACTCTTTGGAGTCGGAGACATGGACCGTGGCTACATAGGTAAGCGGCGCGCCTTGCAAGGCTCCTGGCGAATAAATCATATAGAAATTTGTGCGCATGTTGCGCCAGTTCACTTTGCGGATGCTGGTTACGGTGGCGGTAGCAAGAATGCCCTGAATGTCGATAGTGAGTTGTGACCCGATTTTGGCGTGCAATCTTTTTGCCGCGTCCTCTTCCAGGGACACTTCGGCGTTTTTGGACCGAGTCTCATCCCACCATTCCCCTTCAATGACCTCGTTGTCTTTCGGCGGTGGACCGGCCATATAGGTCAATACAAACTCGCGGGTGATGAACCATTCTTCCCGTTGTCTATCCTTGTAGGTCCAGTTTGTTATTAAGTTGCCATCGATACTGTGCAGGCGCGAACGCACCAGGGGTGTGAGGGTCCGCTCCGCTTCCGGCGCGACCCGGTCAAGAACTTTGGTGAAAATTTGTCTTTGGTCGTGCTGGATATCAATGAAAAAATAATTCGGCGGGCTCATCTCGGTATTTTTGTTTAGCATGGTCAGCATATCCATTTGCACCAGGCGCACTGTAAGGATCAGCATGATGCCCATGCCGAGACAGGTGATGATGGCAGTGGCCTGATTATTTGGTCGCATGAGGTTGGACATGCCATAACGACGGACCATGGAGCCTAAAGGCGGTAAAACTTTCAAGAGCCTTAAAAGAAGCCAGGATGCCAGCGCGAACACCCCGGCTGAAATTGCCAGCGCGGCAAGAAAAATCAAGCCGCGCTTTATGGATTCCGCCTGCCAGCAAATCATCACTGCCAGGCCCAACCCCAGTGTTATAGCGGCAACCCAGCGTTCCCCTCGGGAGCCTTGCTCTTCTTCCTCAAAATTCCTGCGGAACAGGCGAAGGGGCCGGGTTCTCACCGCCTGGATTAAAGGCCACAGGCAAAACAAAAGAGTTGTGGCACAACCGAGAACAAGCGACTGCACAGCGGGTATCCAATAGAAGACAGGCTCCAGTTTTAAATTGATCAACCCTTCCATTTTGGCTGGCAGCAGGAATGTGAGAGCGAACCCGAGGCTTACACCTATAATACTGCCTGCCAGACCCATCAGCATTGACTGGAGGAGATACACTTTGAATAACGTCTTGGACGAAGCACCTAGACAACTCAAGATCGCCAGTGTGTCGAGTTTTTGTGACATGAAGGTGCGGACGATCATGGCGACACCGATTCCCCCCATGAGAAGAGCGATGACCCCCAGTGCGCCCAGGTATTGGCCCATCCGCTTGATGGAGCGGGATAAAGAGGACTGCATGTCCTCGTAGGTGCGGATGGAAATTGACTTGTCATTCAAGCCTCGCTCCAGAAGCGCCAGGGCCTTTTCCAAATCAAAATTGGCAGGCAGTCGTATAAGGGTTCGATGTTTGATCCGGCTTCCGGGCTGGACCAATCCGGATTTGTCTAATGAAGCGCGGGAAATAAATACGCGTGGACCAATGCTGAATGCTCTTGTAATGCGATCTGGTTCTGCCAGTACGACACCTGTGATACGAACCTCGATTTTCCCCAGAGAAAACCTATCTCCTGGTTTCAAATCGGTTTTTAACAGGAAAGAAGGCTCCACCACTGCGCCGCCATGCGCCAATAACTCTGTCAATGGTTTTTGTGGTTTGCTTTTGAAGTCTCCATAGAATGGATATTGTGGGCCGGTGAGCGGAACGGCTTTGAGTTCGGTAATCAGGGAGGCCAGTTTCTTTCCGGTCTTCGGGTTTTTGAATTGCGCCATGCCGTGTAGTTCCTTGATGAAGAGGAACTCGGTCTCTGCGGGTAAAATCTTTTCCTGATAGTCCAGGTCTTCAGGGGTTTGTTCCCAACTTCCTTTGATGGCGAGGTCGGCGGATAGAAGTCCTTTTGCCTGGCCTTGTATGGATTCGCCCACAAGATTGGAAAAACTTTTTACTGTCATCACCGCGCCGACCCCTATGGCGATACAGAGAATAAAAAACAACATCCGCCTCCACGCGCCACGCGATTCGGCGAGAACCAATGCAAAAACTTGCCGAAGATTTAACTGTGAAGGTTTCATCGGCTCAGTTTTCCTCATGTGTTATGTGACCGAAAGAGGGCCAAACTAAAATCTGCCGAAGGTTCAATTGTTTTATCATGGGTTCAGTTTGTCCGAGATGATTTGCCCATCTGCAAGGGTCAGGATGCGTTGTGTGCCTTTGGCGACATGCAGTTCGTGCGTCACCAGGATGATGGTTGCCTGTTTTACCCTATGTAGTTCGAGCATGAGTTCGATGATGTGGTCGCTATTTTTAGAGTCGAGGTTGCCCGTGGGTTCATCGGCGAGAATGATATCCGGTTCATTGACAAAAGCGCGGGCCAAAGACAGGCGTTGCTGTTCTCCGCCGGAGAGTTGGGCAGGATAATGATGCAGGCGATCACTAAGACCGACGGTGCCCAACAGGTCGTTGGCCTTTTTTGCCGCGCCGGGAGTGTCGTTCAGTTCCGCCGCGAGTACCACGTTTTCCAATGCCGTTAAAGTGGGGATGAGGTGGAAGTTCTGGAAGATGAAGCCGAACCTTTTTCCGCGCAAGAGAGCGAGTTCATCCTCATCAAGTTTCGTGATATCCTGCCCATCGATCACAATTTGACCACTTGTCGGGGTGTCCAGTCCCGCGATCAGGCTGAGCAGGGTGGTTTTCCCGCTTCCCGATTCGCCGGTGATGGCTAACAACTGGCCCGTGGGAATCGTGAGGTCGAGGGATTTCAGAATTTCAACTGCGTGTCCACCACCGTGCAGGGTTTTTACCAGCTTGGTTATTTCAATCATGGTTCCCTTAAGCCTAGATAAATTCTTTGTTTGCCGATGAAAGCGATGG
>DODH01000191.1:0-818 GCA_003545625.1 Nitrospina sp. | reverse complement strand
CCCACGCCTAGTGGTATTGTAGTATAAAAAGATGCGGATGATTTTGTTAAAGTTTAACCGAGAATTCAGGGTAGTTTTCATACTCGGGGTGTTTGTTTTGTTGTTCCCGGGGTCTGTTTTGTCGAAGGAGAAGCCTGTGATTTTAGCGTTGGGAGATAGTTTGACAGCAGGGTTTGGCGTGAAAGAGGAAGAAAGCTATCCTGCCAAATTGCAATTGAAGGTGGCTTCTGCCGGGTTTCCCCACAAGGTGATCAACGCCGGGGTGAGTGGAGATACGACTGCGGGCGGGGTGCGGCGTATTCGCTGGTTGATGAAACACGAACCGGAAATCGTCATCCTGGCGCTTGGGGCCAATGATGGTTTGCGCGGGTTTTCCGTTGATGAAATACGCAGAAACCTGGAACTCATGATCGGGGTTTGCCGGAAACATAACGCCCGGGTTTTACTTGCCGGAATGAAGGCTCTGCCCAATTATGGCGAAGAATATATGCGAGAATTTGAAACTGTTTATTCCGAGCTTGCTGAAAAATATGATTTGGATTTTCTTCCCTTTTTACTGGAAGGGGTCGCGGGGGAGCGCGAACACACTCAGCCCGATGGACTGCACCCTGTCGCTTCCGGTTACCGCATCGTCACAGACCTGGTCTGGCAACGCCTCAAACCGATGCTTGCGGCCCCTTAGCCCACTCCCGTGGGAGGGAATATAGCAACCACTTTTTAAGCCGAGATAACCTGTTGCTAGCCAGAAACAGCTATTGCAATTTGCCACCGGCGGCTCGCCGGACGCCTAGTGGGCTTCCTCAATCCATTGCATGATT
>DODH01000195.1 GCA_003545625.1 Nitrospina sp. | reverse complement strand
CTTGGGATATTTGGGCCGATAGTCCGCCATGGGGATCAAACGCATCGGGACTTCATTAGCCAACTCGCGAAGGGCTGTAGCTTTCTCCGCCACATGAGGGTTGATTTTCCACAGCACCAAAGGTCCTGGAAAAATAGTTGGGACTTTGGCCCCTAAAATCTTTCTGGCAGCAACCTCATAAGCCTCATCCACGGGCACAACCTTACCCTCTATATGCGCTTCCCCAGGATCGGGCAAGACGTTCCCCATTGATGCCGCGGAAGGAGGTAAAAACGCCTCCGGCCCAGGTAAGACCTTATATCGGCTCATTCTGATAATCCTTAGTCTGTAAGTTAATTTTGAAGAAAAAGAACCTAATAATAAACCAAGCCAAAAAAGTTGTCAAACCTTAATAGCTAAAATAGCTTAGACCATTCTCAGGTTCCTGAACAGCTAGTATATCCCGGCTCCTGCCCGTATTTAAATTTAAGCCTTAAATCCGAAAACCCAGCCGAGCCAGCACATGCCCCGGCCCCGGATCAATGCCCCTGAACAGCCCTTAAATAGAGGCTGTAAAAGATAAAAGGCCCTAAGGAGCATCTCTAAAAATTGCTTTTGGCTATGAGTGGCCCTTATCAAACAAGGGCCAGCGAATTGCAGTAAAGGAAATAACCGAATAAATTGAGATCCTCTAAAACACTGAAAAATTTCGACAATCCCTACATACCTACCTACATCGACAAGGATTAAGAAACCCTGTTCCAGCCAGAGACAGCAAGCTAGAGTTGCTTTTTCAAGTCTTCCAGCAAAGAAAGATGCTTTTTTTCCTCAACCAGCAAATGCGAAAAGATGACCTTCACATCCAGCTTCTTCTCTTTTCCCAGTAATTCTTGCAACACGTCAATGGATCTTTTTTCTGATTCAATTCCCAACTCGAGAGCCTGCTTGTCGCTTTGAATATTTTGCACGAAAGAAACTGTCAAAGCGGGAAAAATTTTACCCTTCAGTTCTTCGCCCAGAAAACGTTGCAAATATTCTTTGGGCCGGTTGCGGCTCGCTATGGCCGGTTGCAAAAACCGGGATTTTTCCTGCAAAGCCTGGATATGCTCTCTTTCCTCACCGGCCAAACGGAAAAACATCTCCCGGACCTGGGGGTCCTGAACCCTCTTCCCCACCGACTCATAAAAAAGCAGACCTTCCTTTTCAATACAAAGGCTGATCTCAATTGCATCCATACATTGAAAAGAAGCCCTGCCCGTGCTCTTAGCCAAAACCTCTGTTTTTATTTTTACCATTTTATTCTCACGATCAAAATTTTGGAGACACCCCCAATAATTCGATATTTCAAGGAATCTCTTAAACACCCTATCACAGCTTTTCTCTCACTCCTTTTGAAGAATCGATAAAAATCGAAAAAATCAAATTTCTCCAATAAAAAGAATGTGTTATAGTGGGCGCAGATAACAGAGGAACTCTTGACCACCCCTTTAAACGGAACGGCAATCCCTCACAGGCCAAAATCCGGAAACAAAATTCCGGCTCTTATACCGGAATCTGAATCATGAAAAAGGTTGAAATATTTACCGATGGGGGATGCAAAGGCAATCCTGGCCCCGGCGGGTACGGGTGCATCATCAAACAAAATGGTGACGTAAAGGAAATCAAGGGGAGCCATCCACAAACCACCAACAACATTATGGAGATGACCGCCGCCATCGTTGCCCTGAAACACCTGCAAGAGCCCTGCGAGATTAAATTAACGACCGACTCGCAATATGTCGTAAAGGGAGTGACCGAATGGATGAAGGGCTGGATTCGTAATGGGTGGAAAACGGCATCGCGGCAACCGGTTAAAAACCAGGAACTTTGGCAGGAACTGCATAAGTTGAATCAACGCCACACCATCACCTGGATATGGGTGAAAGGCCACAATGGCCACCCCGAAAACGAACGCTGTGACGAACTGGCTAACGAAGCCATCGCTGAACTTTAGAACCGGCGAGCCGCCGGAGGCAAATTGCAATGACGTTTTTCTGCCTTCTGGCTATGTCTCGGCTTAACAAGCCACGGCTCTCTTGATAAAGATGTCCTCCTTCAATTTTTTGATCGGAAGATAGAATGAATTTGATCCCACAACGATTCCATTCTCTTTTCAATAAAAATTCGCCTCTCCCATATATCATTATTCTGGGCATTTTCTTTTTAGTCGCGTCCTGCTCTACCAAGGTTCCGGACTCCCCTCTCAAGCCTTACCCCGATCAAACCGGAAAACTTGAAAACTCCAGGGACTGGTATTTCAACTACCGCAAGGACAGGCTCTATCCCAAGGAACAGGAAACCGCTAAAGGTCAGGATTTAGAATCGTTCAGCGGTCCGGCGACACTTGCCGACCTGAAAGGGTTCGCTGATGATTTGGATCGCGCTTCTCTGGAAAAAGCCATCATGAATCAGCTTCAGGCCATGTTCGAACAAGAGCTCTCTACCCCCGTGCGGTTAGGAGCGTTCACCCTTACGCGCGGACGCCTTGTAGAAACCCTGGAAGCTTTTTTAGAAATTCTTCAGCGGGATCTCCCTTTTGAGGAATTCAATAAAAAAATCTCCGAGGAATTCGTCCTTTACCGGGTCGGCAAGGGAAAAGGGGGAAACAAAAAAATGCTGTTCACCGGCTATTACCGACCCGTCATCCAGGCCAGCCCGGTACGAACCTCCCTTTACCGCTACCCCATCTACCAAATGCCGGAACAAGGCCTGCAACAAGTGAAATATAAAAATGGAATTCAACTTATTGGTACCCATACGGGAATAAAACAAATCCGCGAATCCTCTTCCGAAAAACCGTGGCGGCGTTTCACCCGCGAGAAAATTGACCGCGAAGGCGCGTTACAGGGACAGGGACTTGAAGTTGCCTGGCTCAAGGACGACCTTGAAAGGTTCTTCCTGCACATTCAGGGTTCCGGCATGCTGGAATTTCCCGATGGCAGTCGGCAGGGTGTTGGCTATCAAGGTTCCAATCAATATTCCTATACAGGAATCGGGAAACTGATGATTCGAGACGGGGTCATCGATATCTCACAAGGTTCCATGCAGGGCATCAAAAAATATTTCATCGATAATCCGCAGGATATTTCCAAATACCTCTACCAAAACAAACGCTACATCTTTTTCACACTCAGTGATGACGGACCTCGCGGGTCAGGGGGAGGAGAATTGGTGGGCGGACGTTCCATCGCGACTGATAAATCCATTTACCCGGCTGGGGGACTGGCCTTTATCCAAGTCAAGCAACCAGTCCTCGATGAGAATAACAAGATCGTACGCTGGCAACCTGTTTCAAGATTTGTAGTGGATCAGGATACCGGAAGCGCCATTCGGGGTCCGGGCCGGGCCGACCTGTTTTTTGGAACCGGTCAGAAAGCCGGTGCTAAAGCCGGTCACTACCATGAACGGGGAGAAGTCTATTACCTGATCAAAAGAAGCTGACCATTATTCGCTGTACAATGCCACCAGGCGCTTATCGATGAAATCCGCCCTCTCATCCGGAACCATCAACTGCTCTTTTTCCGGATCACCACGCACCGCCGAATAGTCCAGATTTTCTGGGTTGCGTTTGATCATGCAGGCAAAGGTAATGGTCTCGGGCTTTTCTTCCACTTCCAGATAATCCACCGCTCGGATGAAGGAATGTCCAGTCGTGACAATATCATCCACAATCAGCCAATGCGTATCCGCAGTGTAAGTTGCCGCGGCAACCTGGACGTAGTCCAGCCGCTTTTTCGGCATGATATGGAAAGGCAGATTCATCAGTTTGGACAATTGGTGGCCGATGCGGATGCCCTGAGTTTCACAGCCTACCACTACATCGAATTTTCCGTGTTGCTTTTGCCAGTCCAGAAGTTTTTTGAGAAGGATCTCGCAGTACGCCTCGTTCATGGCATCAGACAGATCGCCATATTCATAGGTATAAGCCGATTTAACCCCTGAACTGAGAACAAAATTTCCTTCCTTTTTGATTCTGGAAAACACCGCGTACCCTCCTAATAAAAAAATCTAATTGCCTTTTTCCAAGTAAAAAAATAACCCCCCTAGCCCTCCTTATCAGGGGGAGGCAGATAGCAATGGTTCGTTGGGTTGAGGCATTTTTTGCCCGCCAGATCAAACCATTACTCATTACCACCGGTGGCTTACCGGTCTAGGCAACCGCTCGGGTTAATCAGAAAACAGGCATGACGAC
>DODH01000291.1 GCA_003545625.1 Nitrospina sp. | reverse complement strand
GTCCAGCGTCCGCACTACTGCCAGATTTTCGTATCCCTCAAAAATGCTGACAATGTACGCGATGTCTTTTTTGTCGACTTCAATCTGCCATTGAATGGAATCGGTATGCACCTGCATCACTTTTTCCCAGCGAGAATACGTTTTTCGAGGAGCAACATGATCAGGCTGATGGCTGATGGCGTGATTCCCGAAATACGCCCTGCCTGCCCCAAAGTAACCGGGCGAATTTCTTCAAGTTTCTGCACTACTTCGTGGGAGAGTCCGGAAACCCCCTGATACTGAAACTCATCCGGTATTGGATAGCTCTCCAGTTTCTTCTGCCGGGCCACCATCTGGTTCTGCCGGGCGATGAACCCTTCATACTTTACGCGGATCTCTACCTGCTCGCCGACCAATTGCTCAATCTCACCGCCATCAAAAGCTCTAAGCAGACCACCATGCGACACTTCAGGCCGACGAAGCAGACCACCAAGGGTAGTGGGATTTCTCAATTCATGAATACCCAAAGTGGACAACCGAGCAAGCGTTTCCGGACTGGGTACCACTGCCGTCTCTTCCAACCTTTTTATCTCTCTATCCACCGCGCGGTATTTTTCCATACACCTTTCAAGTAATGTTTTGTCCACCAGACCCAATTTATGGCCCTTTTCCATTAGTCGCTCATCGGCGTTATCCTGCCTTAAAATCAGCCTGTATTCAGCTCGGGATGTGAACATGCGGTAGGGCTCCTGCGTGCCCTTGGTCACCAGGTCATCAATGAGCACGCCGATATAACTATCCATGCGAGTGAGCAAAAATGGTTTTCGTTTTTGCGCCTTGAGGGCGGCATTGATCCCTGCCATGAGCCCCTGGCCGGCCGCTTCTTCATAACCAGAGGTGCCGTTGATTTGGCCTGCGTGGAACAACCCGCTCACCCGCTTGGTCTCCAGGGCCGGAGTAAGTTGCGTAGGCGGGACAAAATCGTATTCCACCGCATAGCCGGGCAAAACAATTTCGGCCTGTTCCAGGCCCGGAATGGTTTGCACAAACTGCAATTGCACTTCCTCGGCAAGACTGGTGGAAATGCCGTTCGGATAAATCCAGTCCGTGTTGAGGCCTTCGGGTTCCAGAAAAATGTTATGCGAGTTTTTATCCGGAAACTTTACTACCTTATCTTCTATGGAAGGACAATAGCGCGGGCCAACTCCATCTATCATGCCGCTGTATAACGGTGACAAATGCAAATTATCACGGATGACCTGTGCAGTTCGCTCATTGGTTGCTGTGAGGTAGCAGGGCACCTGCTCCCGGTCAATGAAGGAGGTCGAAAACGAAAAAGGTCGCGGCACTTCATCACCCGCCTGAATAATACATCGGCTGAAGTCGATACTGTCCCGCTTTAACCGGGGCGGGGTTCCCGTTTTCAAACGACCCAACTCAAATCCGGCAGACAGAAACGATTGCGACAATTTGGTAGAAGGTTTTTCTCCGACCCGTCCAGCCGGCCTGCTTTTCAGTCCAAGGTGAATCAGACCGTTCAAAAAAGTTCCCGTTGTGATGACCACACAAGCAGCCTGAATTTCGGTGCCCTGTGCAGTCCGCACTCCTTTAATGGTGGAGTTTTCAATAATCAGTTCATCGACTTCTTCAAAGAGCAGATCGAGGTTTCCGGTATTTTCCAGAACCCGTCGCATAGCATTTTTGTAACGGTCCTTGTCGGCCTGAGCCCGAAAACCGTGTACCGCCGGACCCTTGGACATGTTCAATACTCTGAACTGGATTCCCGTCGCATCAATGATTTTAGCCATCTCCCCACCGAGCGCATCTATTTCGCGCACAATGTGGCCTTTGCCCACTCCGCCAATAGCAGGATTGCACGGCATCAGGGCGATTTTATCTGCTTCCAGAGTGATCATCACAGTGGAACAGCCCATACGCGCCGAGGCCAGGGCCGCTTCGCAACCGGCATGCCCACCGCCGATAATAATTACGTCAACCTTTTTCATCAAATTTAAATTTCTCACTTTCCACTTTTTTCAAGGAGAGGAAGAATGACCTTAAGTTTTTTTGAGACATACATATTACAACAGTTCAGGGTGAAAATAGAAGTTTGAGTTTGAGCCTGAGGGAATCGTCTGCACTTGGGGTGGCACAGCCTGTTAAATGCCGGAACGCGGACCGAATCAGTCCTGCCAAAAAGGTTACCTTATATAAGGAACGTAAAATGGCATTCCAACCACAGGAATAATATTTGGAATAAAAATAGAGGTTACTTTTATAGGTTTCCACAATGACCTTTTCGCGATGCTCCGGCTGATGCGTACTTTGGCCCAGGAGGTGCTGAACCGATGTTTCAGGAAAAAAACAGATTCGCTTGCCATGCTGTCTGGCCCGGCGGCAAAAGTCATCTTCCTCATTATATAAAAAATAATTTTCATCCAGCAGGCCAATCTCCTCAAACAAGTCACGGCAAATCACAAAACAGCAACCCGAGATCACCAATGCTTCCCTGGCTTTCATATCGCCCATTCTTTGCAATTCAGTAGCCGGATTATATAGGCCCAAAATTTTCCAGGCCGCGTCCTGTGGTGTGTCTTCCCACAACCGGATCGGGCAGGGCTGGTTGTTTTCGTCAACGATTCCGGACCCGAGAATGGAAAACTCTGGATGTTCCTGCAAATATCTGAAAATTTTTTGAAAGCTGTTTTCGGTTAAAAGCGTATCCGGGTTCAACAGGGCAATCTTCCGACCTTTCGATGCGACAATTCCCTGGTTATTGGCCGCTGAAAACCCGCGGTTGTCATCATTCGCAATCACCGTCATTTCAGGAAAGCGTTCGATCGCCGCCAGCACAGTTCCATCCTCTGATGCGTTATCAACAACGATCACTTCATAAGAAATTTCCTGAGTATGTTTTTTAATCGACTCAAGACAGCGAAATAGAATTTCCCGGGTGTTAAAACTTACAATGACAATAGTGACATCCAGTTCTGCAGGTTGTGGAAATTTGAACATAGGAAAGGACATTTGTTGTCGAATCAATCTTTCGAATAAGAGAGGGGAATCTATATACAGAAGCGCAAGGGGTATAGTTCGCTCCTGAAGGTTCTGACCTATCGGGTCCAGCGAGTTATGCCCATCATTTGCCCTCATGCCCCGAATGGGGTATCACGCTGGCCGGCTAGCCCATGATGAATTTTCTCTCTGGCAAGAACTTTCCGTTACTGTCGTAATACTCGTTCAGATTATGCCAGCTTAAATGGATATCGCAATCCTGACAGATGGGGACCTCAAAACGTTGCCGATTTACCATCTGCCCTCGAAGTTTTTTCAAATCGGGTCCGTTCCATATTTCGGTGATGGAATTTGATTTCAAATCGCCGACGATGGACCGGGAAAACATATCGGCACAACAAAGCACCACGCTACCATCCCAGTATACAACCATCCATTTCCATAGTTGAGTGCAAGGGGCAACGTTGGTCTGGTTAAACCGTTTGTGCGTGTAACGAGTTTTATCTGGAGAAGAGATTTCGTATTCCTTGATAAAGGCTTCTTTATCAAGTTTTCCAGCCCAGTTGGAAATAATATTGTCATCGATGGAGTTCAGCACTACGGAACAGTCGTGCGAAGCAATAATTTTAAACAGTTCCTGCGCCAGGGTTTCTTCCACCGTTTTCAGGGTTTTAATGCGAATGTTGACAGGAACCGGTCGCGACGCCTTGCTGTTTATCTCCAGAAAATTCACGATGTTGTCCCGCACCACATCGAAGCTCATTTTTTTCACATCTTCAAAAGTCTGCTTGTCGAGCTCATCGAGACTGATGTCTACCCCAACCCCATGCTCAACAAGCAGAGGAACCATTTTATCGTTTAGAAAAAATCCGTTAGTAAGAACTTCTATCTTGTGGATTTTTGGATAGCGTTTCAGATATTCGATACGCTCCTTCATATGCTTATCCATCAACGGTTCGCCGAATGTTCCAAACGTCACCACACCACCACGTGACCCATAGTCGTCAATGATCTTGCGATACACATCCATATCCATAGCGCCAACATGAGTGAGATCGGGATTCGGACACCAGACGCATTTTGCGTTGCAACGATTGGTGATATCGATCAGCAGGGCGCCCGGCCACTCTTCAAGGGTTTTAGCCAGGGGACGGACCAAGCCGTCAAACAGGGGCGAGTCATAAACCTTGCGGCGAAAATAATCCATAGCAGGAAAAAACGGGATCTTCCTGATCCATTTTTTTATGAGCTCTTTGCTCGAAGTGTTTGGGCTCCTCCGCTGATTAACAGGAGCCACAGGAGCGGTCTCGATATCAACGGATTCTGTTTCTTTTTCGAGGGTAGGAGTTTCGTTCATGGAAAAGTCCAGTGTTTCTTATCCTAACGGATATTTTGTCCGATTTCTTGAGATAGGGCGATTTTCCTGTTTTCCTTGGCAGCAGAACCGCTCTTTGAATAACAATCGTTTATATTTCATCCAGAACGGCCTGGTAAATTTCTGTCATTTCACGGGCGGATTGATCCCAGGAAAAACGCTGGCGCACCAATTCTTGTCCAGCATCTGCAAGGGTCTGAGCCCGATCCGGGTTTTCCAGTTTTTCCAGGATAGCACGGTAAAGTGCCGGGATATTGCCTGAGGGCACCAGGGTTCCTGTCACTCCATCCTCAATAAGCTCCGGAAGCGCCCCCACCCGGGTTGCAATGATGGGCAGTCCCGCCCCCATCGCTTCTGCCATGGACAACCCGAAACTCTCGATGCGGGAGGGGAAAACCCCAACTGCGCATTTGGCGGTGAATTGCTGAATGGCATCGACCTCCATCCAGCCATGGAAATTGACCCGATCCAGCACTCCCAGATCCTCTGCCTGTTTCTGGTAGGATTCGGTCATGGTGCCTTCTCCGATCAAATGAAGCCGGACTTCCGGGATTCGCCCCGCAACTTCTTTCAATGTCCGGAGAAGTTCGGAAATTCCTTTTTCGTCTTCCATCCGCCCCCACAATACCAGATCCCTGGAACCCTCTGCCTGCCTTTTCACCTCGAACCAGGTAGACTCTATTCCGGGAGAAACTACCATCACTTTTTTTCCTTTTTTATTTCTTAACCCTTTAAGAACCAGTTTTTTTGAAAACTCGCTGAAGGTAATGATCCGGGAAGCGCTGAAAGCTGAGGAACGTAACAAATAATTGTTGAGGGTTTTTAAAAAAGACCATGGACGCAACATCCCGCGAATCATTCCGGTTTCCGGAATCATACAAGAGTGGTTAGTAAACAGGTAACCGGCCTTGAAATTCCTAGCAATTCCGCTGGCAAAAAATGCCTCTTCCGCATTGCCATGCAGGATATCGAAACGTTCCCATTTCATCAGGCGTTTCATGGCGCGGTAATAGGAAAAAATGTCCAGGTTCAGCGTGGCGCAGTGAAAATGGGAGGTCCAATGTACGGTATAAGGGGTTTTTGCTGAAATCTTCTCGCCGGGACTTTTAGAATAAAGCACATGAACATCATGCCCCATTCTTTGTAAAGCACAGGCAAAATGATGAACGGCAATCTGGCCACCCCCTTTAAACTCAGACCAGGGAGAAGAATAAATGGTAAGACAAATTTTCACGGAGTACCTCCCAGCGTAACGCTGGACTCATCGTGCAATAATTTGTTACCCCTCCGGGGACGAGGGCCAAGGTAAAATATCACGACCTCTTGCAGGGCAGAAAGACTAATTAAGGGGATTTCACAGCCACCCTCACTAGAGGGTGGTGCCGAAGAGAAGACTCGAACTTCCAC
>DODH01000019.1:2076-3302 GCA_003545625.1 Nitrospina sp. | reverse complement strand
AAATCAGCCATTGAATCCTTCCTGAAAAGATCAAAGATATTCTAAAGGGCACGCTCACGACGACAGCAATTTTTAGAGGTCCTCTAAAAATTTCTGGGGAATGAACGGTCTTTTCCATTCATGGGTAAAACAGTGAAACTATCGTAGCTTGGACCGGAACGCAAGCCTGAACCGTCCATTTTTGAAAATTCTTTTTGGAAAATGAAGAGGTGTTTCAGTCATCCGGGCAAATGGGCCGTTTTTATGTAGAAAATATGCTCAGGAATAAAGGTTATAATATAGCCGCATGACCCTTCTCTGGAAGTATTTATGACAAGCGTTCCTCAAAAAGGCAAAAAACCGGTTTTTATCTATGATGGCGATTGCGGGTTTTGCCGTTTATGGATAGCCCGCTGGAGCCCTCTTACGGAAGAGGAGGTGGTTTACCGTCCTTCTCAAGAAGTGGGCGAAAATTACCCGCAAATTTCTCCTGAATATTTTGAATCTTCTGTCTATTTCGTCGATCCTGATGGCAGTTTTTGTTCTGGAGCTCAGGCTGTTTTCAAGGCCCTGTCTTACGCCCCTAATGGGAAGTGGTTGCTCAGGGCTTATGAGAGGGTACCGGGATTTGCCCCGGTTGCAGAATGGGGTTACAGGCAGGTAGCCGGAAATAGAAAAATCTTCAGCACGCTTACCCGGTGGATTTGGAGGGACTCGTTGGAAGCCCCCACCTGGTTTTTGACCCGGCGTGTGTTTCTCTTTCTCCTTGGGCTGGTTTATTTACTGGCTTTTTTATCCCTTTGGACTCAAATCGAGGGATTAGTGGGGCAGAGAGGCATTCTTCCGGTCGAGAGTTATTTAAAAGATGCGCATTGGGGCTCGGATCGTTTTTGGAATCTGCCCACCCTGTTCTGGTTTTATGCGGGGGATGGATTTTTGCGGGCAATCTGCTTGCTTGGAGCGGGAGCCTCCCTGTGTGTCATGGCCAACCGTGCGGTGGGTTTGAGCTTGTTGGTAATGTGGGGATTTTATCTTTCCCTGTTTAATGTGGCACAACCCTTTTTAGGATTCCAATGGGATACACTCCTTCTTGAAACGGGATTTCTGGCTCTCTTTCTGGTTCCTTGGCGCAGAAATAAAGGGACAACGCCACCTCCATCATCGTTAATCCTTTTCCTGTTTCGGTTTCTGCTGTTTCGTGTTGTTTTTACTTCCGGGCTGGTCAAGATACTCAGCCAGGACCCGAC
>DODH01000019.1:0-1670 GCA_003545625.1 Nitrospina sp. | reverse complement strand
GCACCAACTTCCGCACGCGTTTCAGGAGTTTTCGGTAGCCTGTGTTTTTATTATTCAACTTGGGGTGGTGTTCATGATATTTGGTCCCCGACGCATTCGTTACACCGGCTGTGCCGTGTTGGTTTTTTATGAGTGTTTGATTTTCCTGACTGGCAACTATTGTTTTTTTAACCTGCTGACCATCGCCCTATGTCTTCTTTTGCTTGATGACTCGGTGTGGCGGCTTCCCGGTAACCGGGAATTTTCCGGGCCGAAAGAAACAAAGCTGATTTCTATTCGGAAGAAAAAATTTCCCCCATGGCTGGGGGTAGGGGCATTGGGGATATGCATCATGCTTTATGCGGTTCCTTTACTTGTCACTTCCGGTAATTATCCTTCCATTTATGTTGCTATCGCGAACGCGATACGCCCCTTTCATATTTTTAATTCTTACGGCTTGTTCGCGGTGATGACAACATCGCGGCCGGAAATCATTATCCTGGGTAGTGATGATCGCGAAAACTGGTACCCTTATGAATTCAAATGGAAACCCGGCAATGTAGTGAATAAGCCGGAATTTGTTGCTCCACATCAGCCCCGGCTGGATTGGCAAATGTGGTTTGCCGCTCTCAGTAATTATGAAAGAAACCCTTGGTTGATCCAGTTCATGATCCGTCTTTTGCAAGGGTCCCCGCCAGTGGTAGCATTGCTGGGCAGCAACCCGTTTCCCGATAGACCTCCTAAGTATCTACAGGCGCTAGTCTACGATTACCGGTTTTCAGACGCTGAAACTCGCAACCGGGAGGGCTCCTGGTGGACTCGAAAACTGCTCAGACCCTATACGCCGATTCTGCAATTGCCTGACTAAACAGTTTTCCACTTTCCACCCAGAGAAGGGTGGAGAAAAACTGTTTAGCTGGACGAAAATTTTAGTATAATTTCCTGACAAGGAGATTTTATGCCAGGGCCTTTGGAAGATGAATTGGGAGATGTACTGGAAAAGTCCAGGGATGGCAAAGGCTGGACCCAGTCTGATCTGGCACATGCCTCCGGGATCAGCGTTAGTGATGTTTCCCGGATGGAACGCTATGAGTACGTGCCTGATGAGAGCATTTTAAAAAATCTTGCTCAGGTTCTTGATCTGCATGCCCCGTCATTGATCGCGGTCGCGAAAGAGACATGGTCCCCCCAACCGATAGAGCCGGATCCCGGCCCTTTCACTACAGTCTGTCTGGATTTGTTTATCGGAACCTATCCCGTTAAATGTTACCTAGTGATATGCAATGCCACAAAAACCTCTGCGGTGATTGATACGGGAGGAAATCCGGAGGCCATCATTAAGAAAGCTAAAGAGCTGAAACTTCAACCGGAAAAAATTCTTTTAACCCATGCCCATTTTGATCACGCAGGCGGACTGGAACTTTTGGATGAAACCTATAAATGCCCCGTCTGGATCGATAAAAAAGAACCCCGTCCTTCGGGGAGTCGTGATTTCCGCTTTTTGCAGGATGGGGAAATTTTAAAACTGGGGAATTTAAATATAGAAGTTCTTTTCACGCCGGGCCATACCCCTGGCGGAGTTTCTTATAAAATCCATGACTCGGTTTTTTCCGGCGATGCCATCTTCGCTGGTTCCATGGGGCGGGCTAATTCCTCCTGGTCAGGACTGTACAATTCCATTACTCAAAGGC
>DODH01000143.1 GCA_003545625.1 Nitrospina sp. | reverse complement strand
TTCAGGAAGCCCGGAGGCTTTTAAACGAAATCAAAAACTCTGGCACCCAAATGTCTGACCGGGGTAACAAAGAAACCCCGCTCAGGCTGGGAACGGGAAACCGGAGGGACCCCAGGCGCGGAGGCTCCCCCCGCATGCAAAAAGAACGGGTGCTTCTTCCATCTGAAGACCAATACAAAGTTCCCCGCGCTTTCCGTGAAGAAATCCTGGACGCCATGAAGAAACAAACTCCAAAAAATTACGAACGCCTGGTTAACGAGTATTACAAGGAACTGGTACAGTGAAAAACTTTTCCAATGAGATCTCTATTAGTTCAATAATTTTCTCTACGGCAATTTTCAGAACCTCCCTTAAAATCCTATTAGCATTTGTTCTGGTCTTTGCGGGAAATCAAAAAAGTTTTGCTGCGCTCCCGGTTTCCGACGAAATTTATCTTGGCTATCAACTCGTACAGGATTGGGATATTGCTTCCGCAGAAAAACTCTCAAAACAACTTTTAAAAAAATATCCTGAATCCGGGGATGCCCATTTTCTCCAGGCCAGGATTGAGTTCATGAAAGGGAATTATGATCGGTCCTGGAATATTCTTCGCCAAGTCGGGGACAACTTTAGACAGGTCAAAGAATTCAAAAACCATGTCGATGCCACCCGTAGAGCTTCCAAAAATTTCATTTCAAGAGAAACCGAACATTTTATCTTTCATTTTGAGGAAGGGCCTGACGAAATCCTGATCTACTATGCGGAGAAAGTCCTGGAGACGTCCTATCAGGTTCTGGGAAAAATCTTGAATTATTATCCGGAAGAGAAAGTACGGGTGGAGTTTTATCCTGACCGAAAACCGTTCTCAAAAATTTCGCCGTTGACACTCAAGGACATTCTCACTTCAGGAACAGTAGCACTTTGCAAATACAACCGCATTATGATGATATCTCCTGGCTCCCTGGTGCGAGGATTCAATTGGATGGACACATTGAGCCATGAATACGTACATTATCTGCTAACAAAAAAAAGCCGCAACCACCTGCCCCTCTGGATGCACGAAGGCATTGCGAAATATCTGGAGACCCAATGGCGTGAAGAGAGCCAGTACCTTTCCCCTATCATGGAGACAGTACTTTCCAACGCTTTAAAAAATGATTATCGGGTACCGCTCGAAGCCATGATGCCCTCTCTCGCAAAACTGAAAACCGCCGAGGACGTTCAACTAGCTTATGCTGAAGTGTCTTCCATGATGGAATACCTTGCAACAATTGAAGGATTCGACATTTTTTCTCGAATACTGGAAGATCTCGCCTCCGGGGTAGAAGAGGCAGAATTTGAGAACATCTTTATAAAACATGTGGGCCAGGATTTAACAGGATTCCAAAAAAGCTGGGAAAACTGGGCTAAAAAACTGGAACTTAAAAATATCCCGGGAATCGAAGCCCTTACTACCGAATTTAAAAACAGAAAGGGGCTGGGACAGAAGAATAAAGGGTATGGGAGACTGGGCTCCAAGAAAGCCCGGAACCTTACATTCCTGGGCGATATTCTTAAATCAAGAGACCATTTTAAAGCGGCCATCATTGAGTACAAAAAGGCGATGGGTGAATCGTCCGCTCATTCCCCTGTTTTATTCAATAAGCTTGCGGGGACTTACCTGCAAACCCGAAAATATGATGAAGCCGAAACTCTACTAAAGGAAAGTCTGGCATTTTTTCCGGATTTTCACACTACGCTCGCAAATATGGGGGAATTGTATTTTTCCAATCAGGAATATGAAACAGCCCGGGTTTATTTTGAAAAAGCAGTGCGCATCAACCCTTTTAACCCTTTCGCGCACATGCGACTGATCCGTGTTTATGATAAGTTAGGATTGGTCAGGGAAAAAGAATTGCAGGCCCGGCAGTTCAATTATATAGATTGATCAGGGAGATTGTTCATGAAAGATTTGGAACTGGTGCAGGAACTTTTAGAGGCAAAGAACGAAGTCGTTCGGGAAATCCACAAAGTCATTGTGGGGCAGGACAAAGTGATTGATGATCTTTTGATCGCTTTATTCTGCAAGGGCCACTGCCTGTTTGTGGGCGTGCCGGGCTTGGCCAAAACCCTTTTAGTAAGTACCCTTTCCCAGACTCTCAGCCTGGGGTTCAGCCGTATCCAATTTACTCCCGACCTGATGCCGTCGGATATTACCGGCACCGACATCCTGCACGAAGATCCAGTGACGAGAAAAAGGGTGTTCCAGTTTATCAAGGGACCCATCTTTTCCAATATTATCCTGGCAGATGAAATCAATCGCACCCCACCCAAAACCCAGGCGGCCCTGCTACAGGCCATGCAGGAAAAAAAGGTGACAGTTGGCGGAAACACCTACACTCTTGATCAACCTTTTCTGGTTTTCGCCACGCAGAATCCCATTGAGCACGAAGGAACCTATCCCCTGCCCGAAGCCCAGCTTGACCGGTTCATGTTCATCATCAATGTTTCCTACCCCAGCAAGGAAGAGGAAATTAATATTGCTCTGTCCACTACCTCCGGGCAATTGCCTGATTTGAAACCCGTGCTCAATGCTAAACGGGTCCTGGCGTTTCAAGAGCTGGTGCCGCAAGTTCCGGTTTCGGAGCATGTCGCAAAATATGCAGTGGAACTGGTCCAAAACACCCGGCCGCATCAAAATGGAAGCACACCAGATTTCGTTCGGGAATGGATTGACTGGGGTGCCGGGCCGCGTGCCTCACAATATCTAATTCTGGGAGCCAAGGCCAAAGCTCTGATGGATAACAGGTTTGCCGCCACCATTGAAGATGTTCGGTCGGTTTGCCGTCAGGTTCTGGAACACCGCATTATTCTCAACTTCAAGGCCGAGGCCGAGAACATTACAGTCATGGACATGATTGATAAACTGCTCAAAATAGTTCCGGCGTAGCCGCCACCACTAGGAGTAGAGCCAATGAGCAATGCTTTTCACTGCCAGCGATGGCTCTCTCGGCTGAAAGATTCATTGCTAATCCCCCCCCCACGGGCTGGGCTAGAGGGTGGCTTTCCAATTGACTTCAAGCTGGAGAGGGTTCCCGGATCTGCTCTGGTACTTCACAAGGCCGTTTTTCTCACCAAACAGATATAAGTCCCGGGTAATTTCAACATCCTGTTTGCAATACTGGATAATTTTGCTGATCTTTCCTTCCTTGTACCATTGCAGGGAAATCAATCCATCTGCAGATTTTTTAGCATTGAGTGTGTGTTGCGCCAGATGATTGAGGCTCAATCGGAAACCCAGCCTCTTTTTGACATCTACCAGCATATCGAAAGTGTTAATTTCCTGCAGATCAAAATCGGAATACGGTTGAAGAACCGTGTAGTCAAAACCAATGACGTTGAATCCAACTACAAGATCGGCAGTGCGAAGTTTGTCCACCAATTGACGGGCATCCTTTTCTTCATAGGTGAAAAATTCCCGATCCAAACTGTCCCATACCACTCCGACAGCCAAGCCCATTTTATGGATATTGCCCCAACCGCCCACCTCTTCGGCACTTTTCTGGGTTTCCAGATCAAAAAACAGCACACGCGGACCTGAGACCACTTTCACAGGTTTTGGGGCTTCCTGATCCTCTGTTTCTCCAAAAAGTCCTAGTTGTTCCGACATATTCCTGACAATTTTTGATGGGAATTTGCCCTTAATTTAGCATTCTCGCCTCCCAAATCAACGCTTTTTTATAAACATATAGATTTAAAGGAATTAAACCCCATTTAATCAGTGTCTTTGGTCAAAAAATCCGTCTGCTTTGCCTGGAGATTCAGGCTCTTAAAATGATTAAAGTTTATATTTTTCTGGGCCGATAAATCTAAAGATAGGATTCGTGCACAATCCCGAATTTAACTGCCCAAGAAAGGCCCCTCCAAGTGGCGCAAACTGCAATTTTTGGAATCAACTCCAACCTCGATACCGGGGGCATTATCGATAATCTGGTAGCCCTCCAGCGTAGCCCGATTGATATTGTTGAGGCTAAGCGGGCTTTAGAAGACGCAAAGCTCCTGAGTTTTCAGGACCTGAGAGGTCGGCTCCAAACCTTCAAAAGCATACTCACCACCTTCAACACCGAAGCAGAATTTTTAGCCACCAAGAGTAGTTTTGCCAACACCAACGCCACCGATACAAATTCTGTGGTCAGTTTAAGTACGAGTAGCCAGGCCTCATCCGGGACTTTTTCCTTAACGGTCAATAATCTGGCCCGAGAAACAAAGATTGTTTCAGCTGGTTTTGCGTCTACCAGCGGTGCCGTTACCCAAGGAGACATAGTTATAATAGTTGGAACAACCTCCGCAACCATTACTATAGACTCCACGAATGACACAGCCGATGGACTGAGACTTGCTATCAACAATTCCGGGCTGGATGTAAAAGCAACCTTTCTTAACGATGGCAGTTCGACCAATCCTGTTCGCCTTGTCATATCCGGAACGCAGACAGGAGCAGACAATAGTGTCAGTATCACTAGCGCCACTGTCACTTTTTCACTATCCCAAACCGCTCAAGACGCAAGCTTTACCTTGGATGGTATTGCTATCACTAAATCCAGTAACACGGTCACCGATGTCATAACCGGGACCATTGTCACTTTAGAATCCGCCGGATCCGGAACCATTACCTTAAGTTCCGACACCGACACGATCAAAGAAAATATTCAGTCTTATGTAGATGGCTTCAACGAATTGATGGTGCACCTGAAAGATGTATTATCTTTAAATGCGGACACTGGAGAAACCAGTGTTTTGTTTGCCAACTTCACGGTCCAGAACCTGCAACAAAAACTGCGCGCAACTGCCAGTCAGCAAATATTGGGAGTGAGCGGAGATTTTTCGTATCTCTCACAGATAGGAATTCGCACATTAAGCGATGGCACCCTTTCCATTGACGATGGAGAATTGACCGATGCCTTGGCCGAAGATGTCACCAACGTCAGCGAACTATTTTCCAGTAAAGGCAGTACCACAAGTTCTGCGGTGACCTTTGTCGGGTTCACCAGCAAAACCGTATCAGGTGGCTACACGCTCCAGGTTTCCAACGGAGTGCCGCAATTAGCCACATCCGGATCCAGCACCTTTGTCGATGCTACGGGAACGGGAAACTTTTTTGCAGGAGCGGATGGAACCGATTCGGAAGGGCTGAATTTTAGAATCGCCTCCCTCACCGATGGGAGTTATGGAACAATCACGTTAACCCTTGGCGTGGCCGAAATCATCAATCGTATTCTCGCCAACCTGACTGATGCATCTCTCGATGGTCCTCTGGAAGCGGAAATCGATACCGCGACAGAAACCATTAAGGACTATGACGAGACGATTATCGATTTGGAAGAACGGCTGGTATTGTTTGAAGAGGATCTGAGAGAAAAATTTACCAATCTCGAAGTTTTATTGGGACGATTAAACTCCCAAAGAGATGCCTTTGAACAATCTATTGATGGCATTAGAGCTTTATTCAGCGGTAATAATTAACAAAATGCAACGAGCAATCCGGGAAATAAAATAGAATGGGTCCATCAAGATATCACAATCAATATCGCAAAAACGAGATCTCAACCTCCAGCCAAGGTCGTCTCATTCTCATGATGTACGAAGGGGCCATCAAGTTTACCACCATGGCCCTACAAAGCATTGAGAAGGGAGATATCGCCGGTCAGGGAAAATATATCAACAAAACGCACGATATCATTAACGAACTCTCACTGGCTCTGGATTTGAAAAAAGGCGGAGAAGTAGCCCAGCGCCTGGAATCTTTATATCAATATATGCTCAGTCAATTGACATTGGCAAATATCAAGTCCGACCGGAAAGCCTTGGAAATGGTCATCAAAATACTCAGCCCGCTTGCCGAGGCATGGGAACAATTGTTCCACGCGTCCACCAATACCGGAGAGGGCGATCACCAGCCTCCCAAAAATATCGCATCAAAATGCTAGAGTTTAGAGAAGTCAACCAACCTTTACGCCTCCATCTTGCTTGTTTGGCCTCAGCCGAATGTGGGCCAGATGAGTTAAAAAGCTAAGAGATACTTTCTGTTAAATTTTAAAATAATATCTTCTTCTCCTTTTCTCCTCATAAGTGATTGTTTCAGAGCCAATAAAAAGCAACCCTCAGTTGTGCTAATAGGAGTTTGGGAATTTAACCCACCACGGCCCCATTTTCTTCATTTTGATCCACGAAGCTGTTTTTTTACCAGAAAGCCGTTTTACAAAGGTTTTCGATTATTTTTTTGACAATCTGCTTTTTTATGTTAAAAGTTGGACTCCTTTTCTCCCATATAATTTAAAAATATCCATGAAGATTCACGAGTATCAAGCCAAAGAGATTTTAAGGAAATATAATGTTCCTGTGCCTAGCGGAATCCTGATTACCCAAAAATTAGAAGCCGCCAAAGCCGCTAAAAAACTTGGCACCGATGTCGTGGTGGTCAAGGCCCAGATTCATGCGGGAGGACGGGGAAAAGGCGGCGGCGTCAAACTGGCAAAAAGTCCGCAGGAAGCCGAAAAGCATGCCGGCAATATTCTGGGCATGACTCTCGTCACCCCCCAAACCGGCTCGGAAGGCCGACTGGTTAAAAAAGTGCTGATCGAGGAAGGCATGTCCATAGCCAAAGAGCTCTATATGGGGATTTTGATAGACCGGCAAACCAGCCAGGTTCTCATCATGGCCAGCGAAGCCGGAGGAATGGATATTGAAAAAGTCGCCGCAGACACTCCGGAAAAAATCTTTAAGGAAATAATAGACCCGATTATCGGTGTCAAGCCTTACCTGGCTCGCAAAATAGCGTTTGCCCTCAACATTAAGGGAGACGCCTTAAAGAAAATTGTTCCCTTTATCATCAATCTCTATGAGGCGTTTGTTAAAGAAGACTGCTCCATGCTGGAAATCAACCCTCTTGTCATTACCTCTGACGATCGGGTCCTGGCCTTGGACGCAAAGGTTGACATAGACGATAACGCAATGTACCGCCATAAAGACACCCAGGAATGTCGGGACCTGGACGAAGAAGATCCTACGGAAGTGGAAGCCAGCAAATTCAACCTGAACTACATCAAGCTCGATGGAAATATTGGTTGCATGGTTAACGGGGCAGGCTTGGCAATGGCAACAATGGATATCATTAAGTTATCCGGTGGAGAACCGGCTAATTTTCTTGATGTCGGTGGTGGAGCCGATGAGGAGATGATTGAAAATGGTTTCCGCATTATCATTTCTGACCCTTCTGTTAAGGGAATCTTTATTAATATTTTCGGTGGTATTCTTCGCTGTGACATTCTTGCCCGAGGGGTAGTCGCCGCAACCAAAAAACTCCATATCAAAATTCCCGTTGTGGTGCGGATGGAAGGCACCAATATGGAAGAAGGACATCAGATTCTTAAAGACTCCGGTTTGAACTTTGCCATCGGAGATGGAATGAAAGACGGAGCCCAAAAAGTGGTCAAAGCAATAAAATGAGCATTCTCGTTGATGAAAAGACAAGGCTGATAACCCAGGGCATCACTGGGCGTGAGGGCATGTACCATACCGAACAATCCATGAAATATGGAACCCGTGTTGTAGGGGGTGTGACCCCTGGTAAAGGCGGACAAAAAGTTTTGGGAAACGTACCCGTCTTCAATACCGTGCGAGACGCAGTAGTCAAAACCAAAGCTAATGCGACTATGGTCTTTGTTCCCCCTCCCTTTGCCGCCGATGCGATTTTGGAAGCGGCAGATGCCGGCATTGAGTTGATCATTTGCATCACCGAGGGAATCCCCATCAGCGATATGGTGGATGTCTATAAATATCTGCGAGGCACAGAAAGCCGGTTAGTCGGGCCCAATTGCCCGGGTGTCATTTCTCCGGGTAAAGCGAAGATCGGGATCATGCCCGCTCACATTCATAAAAAGGGCAATGTCGGCATCATTTCCCGCAGTGGAACCCTGACGTATGAAGCCGTTGGACAGTTGACCAAGCTGGGAATCGGCCAGTCCACCTGTGTGGGAATTGGCGGCGACCCCATCATCGGTACACAATTCATCGATGTACTGAAACTGTTCCAGAGAGACCGGGGCACCAAAGCCATTTGCATGATCGGTGAAATCGGCGGGACCGCCGAAGATGAAGCCGCCTACTACATTAAAAAACACGTTACCAAACCGGTGGTCGGATTCATTGCGGGTCAGACCGCACCTCCAGGCCGACGCATGGGACACGCCGGAGCCATCATCTCCGGAGGACAAGGAACCGCTGAGGAAAAAATGAAGATCATGAAGCGGTGCGGAATCAAAGTGGTAAAAAGCCCTGCCGATCTAGGAAAAACCCTGCAAAAAGCCCTCTAGCCAGCGTGATACCCCATTCTACCCCATGCGGGGCATGAAATTTAATGAAGAGGATATAACTGGGGCATGCGTGATATTCCCTCATTAACCTTCATGCCCTGAAAGGGTCAAGGCAAATGATGAGCATAACTCGCTGGACCTAATAAACAATAACGCCCATAAGTTGAAAACAGGTTATCGACCGTACTAGTCTTTGCCGTTGCCACCGGCGGCTCGTCGGCACCTAGTTTTCTTCTGCATCTTCGAAAGAAAGATAACCCAGTCGGCTTTCATAGTCCAATTGATCGAACGGCTTTCCCTGCCGGAAACTGGAAAAATGCAAGTCGGCATAAACAGCAATGATGGCATGCAGGACCTCATGCTCTTCCATCCCCTGTTCACGCAGCTTATTGAAAGCCTTAATAACAAATTCGGGTTGCTCGGTTCTAATTTGGCTGTCAACGATAGTATGCAGGACCGTATGCACAAAAGGGCTGACAATCTGCCCATTGATCTCCTGAGGATAGGCGGCCATCTCTCCCATAGTCCAAATTTCTTCAAACTCCGGGTGTAGATCCATAACATGGGCGATCCGTGAATCGAGTTCTTCAATATCCCTGCCATGGTGCCGGTCAGAGGCAACCCTTAATATCCGGACTTGTGTTTCTTTATCAAATTGCATAATTAATTACTCAAAAATGATTGGGTTTTGAACGGGTTGTGCTTTTAGGTATTTGGATGCATTTCAAGGTCAAGGCGTTTCAGAGAAATGGGTCCGTCGGTCTTTGCCAGGTTCCCCATAAACCATAAACACCCGTTTTCCCTGGCGCATATGGTATTTGGCCCAAGCCGGGGATTTACCCTCGTAACTGGCATTAGAATCCTCCCCCTCGGCTTTTAAATAATCTGGATAATCCAGGCCTGCATCAAAGACATCCATGAGGAGACATTCGGTGGTAAAACCTTTGCCGGTCAGCTCTATTTTACTTAAAAAAACTTCTATCTCTGCAGGGTTGTTTATTTGAATAGATTGCATAATCAGTTCGACAAGACCAACCTAAATGGATTAGGCCACTGGATTGATGTATATTATAAACTGCTCAACATTCAACTTACACAAGTTTTGGCAAAAAACCCATAATTTACGAGATTCAACATGCTTATTCAAGATAATTTATTTTTATCCCGTGCCGATCCCAGTGGTCAGGGTGGAACGCAGTTGTTATACCGGGTGAAGGACTATGGATTATCCGCTTTGTCAAGTCCTCAGGAAGAAATCTCCATGATTCATTGGGAGGTGGAAGTCATCAGGTTCACGGCCCCTGAAACTGCAGAATTTGAGATTTGCCATTCAACCGAACTGGCAGACAAAACCCTTAAGTTTTATAATGATAAATCCTTAAACGAGTTTTTGCAGAAGGCCTTTAAATATTTTGAGGAGCTGGATTCGCTGGAAAAAATGTTGCCCCAGGAGCCCTAAACTGACTTGAGCCAGGAAAAACAGGGAAAAGTACCTAATAATAAGGCATAAGTCTTGACAGGGAGGCGGTTTATTTTTAATATGTGACTCTTTTCCAAGGCAATCGGCCGGCATTTTTGAAGAAATTGCTTCCCTCTTAAAGCCTGGCTAAATAATTGTTATTCGTTACAGTAGCACCAGAATTTTTAATTGAATCTGGGTACTGATATTTTGAAATAAAAGGAGTTAAATCATGGCAAATGTGAAAGGCGCAGCAGTCAACAGAAACGCTGTCGACGAAGGAAAACCGGCTGACTGGATCCCCGGGACAGACAGGCAAACAGCTGTAGACCCTATGGAAATGTTTCACAAACTCCCGCGCGAGAAGCAGTTTATTACGGGAAGTGAGGCCGCAAGAGAATCCATGAGACGGGCAAGCATCGATATTGCAATTGCCTATCCGATCACTCCACAAAGTGAATCCATGCAGCAGGCCGGGTATCTCTATGATGAAGGATATATCAAAGAGTATTACCGGGCAGAAGAAGAGATCGGAACCTTCTCTGCCATTTCCGGCGCTTCGCGTGCTGGAGTGCGCGCTTTGACAGCGACTTCAGGCCCTGGCCTGATGCGCGGCATGGAAGCGATCAGTTCCTGGCCGGGCGCAAGAACTCCAATCATCATGCTTAACATGTGTCGGGTTATCAATACCCCCTTGGCAATTCAGCCGGATAATATTGAAATGTCGTTTATGCTGAATACCGGCATTCTTTTGCTGCATGCTGAGAACCAGCAGGATTTTTACGATTACCCGCTTGCGGCAATTATGGCCTCTGAGCAGGTCGATGTCACCTTACCCGCTGTTGTCTCTACGGATGGATTTTTCGTAACCCATGCGCGTGGCCCTGTTTTGATCACTCCCGAAGAATATAAACTACCCCCTCGGGATGGATGGCGGTCTGCGGTTCCTGCAATGGATAACGAGAACCCTCCCGCACGTATCTCACGGGATGCCCCAATTCAAAAAAGTAATTTCATCAGTTACCACATGCACTCCAGCTGGCAACAGGAAGTTTTTGCGGCGGTAAACCGTTCGGCAAAATATTTCCGCGACTATCTTGGCGGTTTGATTGAAGTGGTTAACCCCGGCGCTGAAGATGTCATCATTGCCTCCGGTTGCGCTGTTTCTCAGGCCCGCGAAGCAATCAGGCAGGAAGGTGAAAAAGGACGCACAGTAGGTCTGGTTAAAATAAAAACCATTCGTCCTTTCCCAACGGAAGAAATCGTCGATGCGATTAAAGGTGCCAAGCGCATCCTGGTTCCTGAATTCAACCAGGCTGGCTGGCTACACAAGGAACTCTGTTCCGTGCTCTATGGCCGTAGTAATGCAGTCATCAAAAATGGCCCGCGAGTATTTGGCGGTATGACCATGCCGACCGAGATGGTTCTGGAGTGGCTGGCAGAATTTCGCAAAGAGGTTAAGTAGCAGTATTCCCGGATTTGTTGTTTCGTCTTTTAAATACAGGTATAATTCTAAAGGCGAGAGCCTGCTTGTTAATATTACATTCAAACCTTTTTTCATATAAGGATAAAATCCTATGTCTCTTGAAACTTTATTTCCCTCTCCGGCATTAAAAGAGTTTTTACCTATTGAGTACAAAGACCTGGTGGAACATGGCCCATACTTTAACCGCGGTGGTAAGGACAAACAAACAACCAAAGTAACTGATATGGGGAAATTCAAGGAAGTAATTGAAGAACATCCCATGTGTGCGGGCTGTGCGATGACCTTGTTCATCCGTCTCGTTTATATTGGGATGCCCAACCCCGAGCACACGATCGTTGTCGGCACCGCCGGGTGCGGCCGATTGGCAATTTCCCAGGCTTCCGTGCCTTTCATTTATGGTAATTACGGGGATACCAACGCAGTGGCTTCCGGCCTGAAACGCGGTCTGGAAGTTCGTTTTCCCGACCAGAAAAAAGACGTTGTGGTTATGGCGGGTGACGGCGGGCTGATCGACATTGGTTTTCAGGGAATGATGCATAGCTGGTTCCGCAGAGAAAAATTCACCACCATCATGCTCGACAATGAAGTTTATGGAAACACCGGTGGACAGGAAAGCGGCATGACCGAAAGTGGTAAAGTTCTCAAAATGGCTCCGCGTGGAAAGTTTGGTGATAAAATCGATGCTTTGGGTCTCGCCAAGGTAGCCGGCGTGGATTATGTTGCCCGGCTTGCTCCGACAAATCCCGCACGGGTGGCACGAACCGTTCGCCGCGCCATCATGGTGGCACGGGAAGTAGGTCATAGCTACATTCAAGCCTATACCTCCTGTAATATTGAGTACTCTATTCCAACCCCGGATGTCATGAAAGATGCCTTCGAAGTTGAAAAAGACCGCTATGGTTTTGAAGAGATTATTTCTCCTCTGGCCAAAGAGTATCTGGATGAAGTTGAGAAAAAGGCCAAAAAGAAAAAATCAGACAAATAAGGAGAAAATAAAATGGCAGCAGCAGTTAGACGCTATAACGTTCGTATGGCAGGAATTGGCGGCCAGGGTGTGGTCACGGCATCCCACATTGTCAGTAACGGTGTGGTTATTTCCGGTGGTTTCAGTTCCCTGGTTCCTTTCTTCGGATCAGAAAAGCGAAACGCACCCGTTGAAAGTTATGTCCGCATCTCCAACGAAGAGATATATGAGATTGGAGAGATCATTTTTCCGAACGTTCTCATGATTTTTCACCCTTCCGTAATCACTCTTGGCAAGTCTTACACCATGCCGTTTTATACCGGCTTGAAGCAAAAAGGAATCATCCTCATTAACAGCAAAAAACCGATTAAATTCACTCGCGACGAGCAAAGAGAACTGGAGGAGAAAGAAGCGCGCATCTACTATCTGCCCGCAACGGAAATGGCCAATGACCTGGCTAAAACCGACCTGGCTACCAATATGGCCATGTGCGGTGCCATTTCCGGGATCTTCGGTTTGCCCGACCTGGAATCCCTGGCGGCATCGGTTAAAGACCGGTTTGTTGGAAAAGGTATCGTGGTATCGGGTGGTACGGCGGCTTTGGACAGTGCCATTGAGAAAAAATTTGCAAAGAAACAAAAATTACTGGAAGCCAACCAAATGGTACTGGATGCGGCTCACGCCTATACCATTGAACAAGGCTGGTCTGAAGCTGAACCCGAACCTGCTAAAGCCACCGCATAACGTTTAAGACTGGAGAAAATATGTACTACATTGCTCATGTTGACAAAGACATATGCTCGGCTAAAAATTGCCATCTCTGTACGCAATACTGTCCGGAATCAAACTGTATCAACTACAGTGAAGAGGATAAATCCGCTTATGTCTCCGTAGACCGGTGTAAAGCCTGTGAGATTTGCGTCTATATATGCACGGATATCGCCAAGAACGATGCCATTCAAATGAAATGGATCGAGGAATTGGACGAAGGTTTTGTCTTTAAAAAATCCGGACTGGTTCTACGATAACTCATCTTTTTAACTAAAAGGTATTTGGGCATTAAAGCCCAAATACCTTTTTTTATTTGACCCATAATCCTTAGAAGAAAGCCCTGAAATGGAAAGAACTTTTGCTATTATCAAACCTGACGGAGTAGAACGCAATCTCACCGGAAAAATTCTGGAACGCATCGAATCACAAGGCTTTAAAATCGTTGCCATGAAACGAACCCTGCTCAGCAAGGCTCAGGCTGAAGGATTTTATGATGTCCACAAGGAGCGGCCTTTTTTCGACAGCATGACCAGCACCATGAGTTCAGGGCCCGTTGTTTTACTCGTCCTTGAAAAGGACAATGCTATCGCCGAATGGCGAAAATTGATGGGTGCGACCAATCCGGCAGATGCCGAAGCCGGCACCATCCGCAAAGATTTTGCAGAAAATATTGAAAGAAACACATCACATGGCTCAGATGCACCAGAAACTGCAGCATTTGAAATACCCTACTTCTTCAGCCAGACAGAAATCCACTAGGCCACTAGGCATGGGGCCAGCTTCCTTCCTCGCGAGAGGGTGTCGAGCAAAGAGTTTTGGCGGCTCACAGGTCTTTGCACTGTTTGCTTCCCTGTTAAGGGGTTATGGAGTATCATCCTAGTATAATGAAACATCTAATAGCTCTTATAGCCCTGACACTATTCCTTGCCCCCGTACAGGCCCGGGCCGGGTCCAGTTATGATTATCAGCTCTACAAGAACAACGAAAGTTATGGCATCGTTGTTTTTCCGAAAAAATACATTTTTAAAGCATTGGGCGACTATATCGCTTCTATATCTTTTGATGCGGTCGAGTCGGGCAAGGCAGTGATGCGCAGGGGCTCAAAGAATGAAAATGAAACCCTGATGATGCCGTTGGAAGTGCAAAAAAAATATTCCGTTGAAAAGTTTATTGTCATACAGGTTTTGGGGCAAGATGAAATACTGGCGGGCATTTATGATCCCCAGTGGGGTTTGACCTTGCCTTCCACCCGCTTTAGCCTGGAAGCCCTGAAAGAAAATATTCCGAAAACATTGAATATTTTTCGTGGAGACAATCCCCAGCGCCAGACTGGAATACGAAGCCGGTTCGCTGAGTTACCGCGAAGGAGATGAAAAGTTAACCCATGAACCTTATTCTTAATACCTATTGCAATCTAAAATGTAATTATTGCTTTGCCGATGAATATATGGAGGAGAATGTTAAAACTCCTGATAAGTCAATGGAT
>DODH01000013.1 GCA_003545625.1 Nitrospina sp. | reverse complement strand
TCCGCAAGGCTTTCTTATGAAAAAAAATCGTATCGCTCTTTATCCGGGAACTTTCGATCCGGTAACTTTTGGCCACATTGATATCATGCGCCGGGCCATGAAATTATTTGATCGGCTCATCGTTGCGGTCGCGTTAAACCCGAACAAACATCCTTTATTTTCTCTGGAAGACCGGGTGCGCTTTATCAAAAGTGCGACAAAAAATCTCAGCAAAATAGAAGTCATTCCTTTTGATAATCTATTAACCTCGCTGGCGCAGTCTAAAAAGGCTTCCGTGGTGATAAAAGGACTCAGGGCCATCAGTGATTTTGAATTTGAACTGCAAATGGGCCTGATGAACCGGAAACTCGATGAGTCTCTTGAAACTTTATTTATGATTCCCAGTCAGGAATTCTCTTTTTTAAGTTCCAACCTGGTCAAGGAAATCGCAAGGCACGGAGGGGATGTCTCTCAGCTTGTGCCGCGCGGGGTGATCAAGGAGTTGGAAAAAATAAACCAATGAAATTTTCTGAACGCATTTCAAATATCAGCCCCTCGATGACACTGGCTATTGATGCCAAGGCCCGGGAAATGAAGACCCGAGGCGAGGATGTCATCGGTTTCGGAGCCGGTGAGCCCGATTTTAATACCCCGGAACGCATCAAGCAGGCTGGCATCAGGGCGATAGAAAATAACGAAACCCGTTACACCCCTGTGGGCGGTACTGATCTTCTAAAAGAAGCCATCATTACCAAACTGGCACGGGATAACGGATTGGTTTATGAAAAAAATCAGATACTCGCTTCGTGCGGCGCTAAACATTCTTTTTATAATTTAGCCCAGGTGCTTTGGCAGGCAGGAGATGAAGTCATTGTCCCGGCTCCTTACTGGGTGTCTTTTCCTGAAATGGTAACCTTGTCGGGAGCTAAACCTGTCATCGTAAACACCGATGCAGCAAGTGATTTCAAAATCACTGCAGAACAAATTGATAAAGCCGTCACGCCTAATACGAGGGCGATTGTGATCAACTCACCTTCCAATCCGACAGGCTCTGCTTACGACAAAGACGAATTGGAAAAGCTGGCCGAATGTGCTTTGCGACATGGCCTATTGATTATATCTGATGAAATTTATGAGCAGATTGTGTTTGATGGATTCCATCACACCAGCATTGCATCCATAAGCAAAGAAGTGCAAAAGCAGTGTGTGGTGATCAATGGGGTTTCTAAAAGCTATGCGATGACGGGCTGGAGGATCGGCTACATAGCCGCCGGAGATCCCGAGATTGTTAAACAAGTCAGTAAATTGCAGGGACAAAGCACATCCAATCCCTGTGCCACATCGCAAGCGGCCAGCATAGAAGCCCTGGCTGGCTCCTTGGATGAAGTCCACGCAATGGTCCGCGAATTTGAAAAACGCCGGAATATTATTGTGGAACGATTGACACAGATTCCTGGGGTCTCCTGTAGAAAACCGACAGGTTCATTTTATTCATTTCCGGATTTTTCCGGCATATACGGCAAGAAGGATACGAATGGCAAAGTCCTGAAAGGGTCGCTCGACCTTTCGGATTACTTGTTATCGACAAAGAAGGTCGCCATCGTCCCAGGAATTGCTTTTGGGGCCGATGCACACGCACGTTTGGCTTTTGCCATGTCACTGGAAAAAATAGAGGCTGGCACCCATCGTATAAAAGAAGCGATAGAAAATCTGCAATAACCCACCACCAGGCACCCGTGATACCCCATGCGGGGCATGCGTGATATCCTCTTCATTAACCTTCATGCCCTGAAAGGGTAAAGACAAAGGGTAAATAGCGTTGGTGAGCGAACAAGCAGGTCAGGGTTGAGTGCTGGAGACCTCAGATTCAACAGCCGCTTTTGCGTTGTCTTTGTAATCCTTGATTCTTTCCTCGATCTTGGGTCGGCAGCGCTTGGCTTTGCAATTTCCCGTTCCCACGCCGATTTTTCTTCTCAGGGCCTCAAAGGTCAACGAACCTTCCCTGATAGCGGCCATAATGGTTCCCGCCTTGATGTTTCGGCACAAGCAAACCTTTTTGATACTATCTAAAAGTTGTTTTTTTGTTTCCAAAATATATAGAGTTCCGGCTATGATTCTTATGCCGGATTTTTTTATTACGAAAAATCACATTCAAGTTTTGCTTTAACAAAACCCGATTAACTATGTTGAACCTTAACTTCCACCCTACAATATAAACCAGTATTGGTGAAAATCCTAACGCTTAAAGAACCGCGACCGTTTCTACTCGCCGCCATCAGCGGAATTCTTTTGGTGCTGATTTTCCCCCGTTTTAATTTTGAATCCCTCGCCTGGTTTGCCTTCATCCCTCTTTTTTCGGCGATTGAAGCAAAAACCCCGCAAAGTGCCGCCTTATTGGGGTTCATTACCGGGATGGTTTTTTATACCTGGGGGTTGAGTTGGATCAACAACACCCTCATCAATTACGGAAACCTTCCCTCGGTTGTGAGTTTCATGGTTCTGGGCCTTTTGGCGGCCTACCTTTCTTTTTATACGGCATTATTTTGTTATTTGATAAGAAGGGTCTGCAAAGAAAACCGAGGCCTGTTTTTTCTGTTCGCCCCGGTTCTTTGGGTCTCGCTGGAATACATTCGGTCCACCCACTCTGAGTTTGGATTTTCTTGGCTGGGACTGGGCTATTCCCAATTCAAAACCCTGCATGTCATTCAGATGGCCGAAATAACCGGGGTATATGGCATCTCCTGGCTCATCATGTTGCTCAATGCCGGACTTTATCTGGCATGGAAAACCTGGCGGGAACCGGGCAATGTGGGAGCGCGGTTTATATCGGTCACACTCCTGGTTTTCGCCTGCTGGTGGGGATACGGAAGCGTTGTCATGGACCGCCCCAACACTGATAAAAACTCCGGCTTAACAGTGGGACTGATTCAGGGCAATGTCGAACAGTTCATGAAGTGGAATCCAGTATTCCAGAAAGTGGTCATGGGCAAATACCGCGACCTGACGTTGGTGGCCGCCCAATCGAAACCGCAACTGATTGTCTGGCCTGAAACCGCCATGCCTTTTTATTACAACCAGCATCCGGTCGGCACCGAATTTGTTAACGATTTAGCCCGGCAAATTCAAACCCCTATTTTATTCGGCAGCCCTCACAAAGAAAACAAGGACGGACACACCACTCACTATAACAGCGCCTACCTGGTGTCCGAAACCGGTGACACACAAAACCGTTATGACAAAATCCACCTGGTGCCTTTTGGCGAGTTCGTTCCCTTTCGGAAATTATTGTTCTTTGTGGAAAAGATGGTGGAGATGATTGGCGACTTCGGGCGTGGAAAAGAAGCAACATTATTCGATGTGGCAGGCTATAAGGCCGGAGTCTCCATTTGTTATGAAATAATTTTCCCCGACCTGATCCGGCAGGCGGTTAAAAACGGTGCCGACTTTTTAATCAATATCACCAACGACGCCTGGTTCGGTAAAAGTGCGGCGAGCTACCAGCATATGAGCATGGGGGCTTTACGTGCCGTGGAAAATCGTGTGCCCATCGTTCGTGCGGCGAATATCGGGATTTCTGGAACCATAGATGCCAACGGCGCCCTTCGCGATGAAACGGATCTTTTTGTCGAAGCGGCCAAGATCACCAAAATCACCCCCCGCCAGAGAGGACTCACCTTCTACACCGCCTACGGGGATGTGTTCAGCTGGATTTGCCTCGTTCTGACCGTGGTACTGCCCTTTATACAAAGACAACAGAACAGCTAGGCCCGGCCAAGCGG
>DODH01000296.1:4587-8428 GCA_003545625.1 Nitrospina sp. | reverse complement strand
TGAGTCCAGCGTCACGCTGGCGCCTACTGGTGCCATTGAGGGAATGCCCTGAAACCTGTTCGACTTGAACAGTTACCGTATCTCCGGCCTTCAATATACCCTCCCCTCCCTGAATGTTTACATTCCAGTATTGTGGATTTCTCCCTTTGAAAGTATAACCAGGTTTTGAAGACCTGCCTTCGATCAGAACCTTAACATTTTTACCGATAAAGGATTGCCCCTGTTGTGCGGTCTGTCGGCTTTGCAGGGAAATAGTTTCCTGCAGTCTACGTTTTTTGGTTTCTTCGGGAACGGAATCGGGCAGTTCATTCGCCGGAGTTCCAGGTCTCGGGCTGTAGGCAAACATGAAACTACTGCTGTAGCCGACCTCTTGCATAACTTTTAGCGTGTCCGCAAAAGCTTCATCGGTTTCACCGGGAAAACCGACAATGATGTCGGTGGAGAGAGAGATATCCGGGACTTCCGATTTCAATTCCGCAAGCAAATCCCGGTACTCTTCTATGGTGTGGTCTCTGCGCATGGCTTTGAGCACTTGATTGTTTCCGCTCTGAATAGGAAGATGCAGATGATTCACCAGAATGTCCAGATCCCGGTAAGCGCGAATGGTCTCACGGGTGAAATCGTTTGGATGGCTGGTGGTAAATCGTAACCTTTGTACCCCAGAAATTTCCGCGATGCCGTATAAAAGCTCATGAAACGGCATGGGGTTCTTCAGTCCTCGCTTGCCGTAGGAGTTTACGTTTTGCCCCAGTAATATGATTTCTTTCGCGCCCTGATTCACGAGGTGGCGAATTTCTTCAAACAGTTCTTCCGGTTCCCTCGACTTTTCCCTTCCACGAGTAAACGGAACAACGCAAAACGTGCAAAACTTGTCGCAACCTTTAATGATGTTTACAAACGCGCTGGGTCCGGGGGATTTTGACAGGGACAACTCGGGAATGGAATAGACTTTTTCCTGATCAAAGCCGGTCCAGACAAAAGATTTGCCGGTGTCCCGCACCCGGTCTACGGCCTGGGCGATTCCATCCACCTGGTCTGGGCCCATCACGAAATCCAGATACGGCATGCGTTTGAGCAGTTTTTCCCCTTCTTGCTGGCCCAGACACCCGGTCAAGCCCAGAATCAGGTCTGGATTAGCCATTTTTAAAGGTTTTAGACCGCCAAACAGGGAGAATGTTTTTTGCTCCGCCTTTTCCCGAATCGAGCAGGTATTGACAAGAATCAGGTCTGCATCCTCTTTTTCCAGGGTACGCCGGTAGCCGGAATGGAACAGGACGAGTTCCATCCTGTCCGTGTCGGCGACATTCATCTGGCAACCAAAAGTATCCAAATAGACTTGTTTCATAATGGAAAGACTGTAAGGGAATCGCCCGATCTTTGCAACCCCCACTAGGCATGTGGCGGTGATACTCTTCCTCAGCTTTCCTGCCCCGAAGGGGTGCAGTGGCCGTGATATTTCACCTTTTGTCAGCGGCGGCCCCCACTAATTTAAATAAATTTATATTAATTTAAGTAAATTAATTAAAAAATAGTTAAATTTCAGGAATTTTGTTGACTAATCTATGGATTTAAAATAAAATTCATACTATTCCACAAAAAGTATTTAATTTGCAGAGTTTTATGCGCCAGAACCATTTTTAGGGAGGGGAATTACTGTGGCCGAAAGCAACTGTGTCCGGCAAATCCGGGAAGCAAAAATGATGAGCAAAGCTGAGCTGGCTCGAAAGGCCAGCGTGACTGTTCAGACGATTGATCGTATTGAAAAGGGAAACGATTGTCGACTTGATACAAAGCGAAAGATCATTTTAGCCCTTGGTTACAAGCTAGCAGACCGGACAAGGATTTTTAATTCTGAAAATGATAGTTCCGCTTCAGCGACCAAAAAAGGTAGGGCAAAAAACCCCTGAATTTTTCCGGGGCTTTTGTTTGGTCAGTTAGAGTGAGATTAGGCATGCCCAGAGCACAAGGTTTCAAAATATTATGTCCCGATACGCTTATCGGAGTAAACGAGAAGGACTTGAGTTCCGCGCAAAAAAAACTTGGGAACGAGCCTGAATGATTTTTTATAGAAGTGATAAAAAATCATTCACTATTAGAGTGACAGGGAGCAAGAGGAAAATTAAAACCCATTGACTTTAAATGAGTTGTGGCTGGATGGCGGATTTGGTATGGGGCTTGCTTTTTAAGTGTTTATAAGCTCATTAATCGTTGATAGTACGAATTTTTTTAGGATTTTATGTTTTTATCGAAAAAAACTCAATTAGTAGCCATCGACATCGGGTCTTCTTCCATCAAGCTGGTTCAATTGTCTGAGCTTAAGGGAGGAGAATTTGAACTGACCCATTTTGGGATGATGCCGCTTACTGAGGATTGCATTGTTGAGGGAGTGATTAAGAAACCCGACTTGGTGGCCAAGGCCCTGACCAATTTAATCAAAGCCGAAAAAATACAAAGCCGTTATGCCGTTTCTGCCGTTGCGGGAGAAGCTGTTTTTATAAAAAAAATAAAAGTTCCGGTAATGTCGGAAGGGGAAATTTCTGAAAAGATAACCCAGGAAGCGGAACAGTATATTCCATTTGATATTGATGATGTGGCTCTCGACTTCCAGCTTTTGGGCACGGTAAAGGCTGACAAAGCAGAGGAATCCGATAGTTCGAAAGACAGTGAATTTAATGGGGAATCTCAAAACAATGATCTGCAACGAGAAGATTCGAATGAAGAGACGGATGAGGAAATGATGGAAGTCCTCCTTGTGGCGGTCCAAAGAGCCGTCATTGATGAGAGGACCGATATTCTTCTGGAAGCGGGGTTGAAGCCAGCCATCATTGACCTGAATGTGTTTGCATTGATGAATGCGGCCCAACTTACCAATGATTTATCATCAATGGGTATTACCGCACTCATTGACCTGGGAGATTCGTTCACCCATATAAATATTATCCAAGATGGAACAATGGGTTATTCCCGGGATATCCCTGTTGGAGGAAGCTATTGCACCAAGATGATCATGTCAAAATTCAAGGTTCCTTTTAACCAGACTCTTGAAATAAAGCGGGGCAATTTTTCTTCGGATCTTAATGAAGAAGATGTCGTCAAAATCATTGCCCAGGCTTATAAAAGAGTTTTGGAGGAGGTTCAAAAATCCTTCGAATATTTTGGCACCCTATCCGGTAACAAGGTAGAGAGGATTTTATTATGCGGAGGGGGAAGCATGATCCGGGGATTGGATGGCTTTTTTGCCGACTACTTAAAGGTGCCTGTGGAGATTTTGAATCCTATGCAGGGGATCAAAGTCAATCCCAAAAACTTTGACCCTTCATTAATTGATGAAATGAGTGGATTGTCAACGGTTGCCTTGGGTTTGGCAACAAGGAGGTTTGACTACACATGATTCGAATCAACCTTCATGATTATCGCGATGAACTGAGAAAGATTGAGATCCAAAAGCGGGTGGTTAAATCTCTTGCCATCATTATTGTCGCGATCTTTTTTATCCTCGCGAGCTGGTTGAATGAGCAGGCTAAACTGGATTTGGTAAAAAGTGAAACACGCAAACTGCAATCTCAAGTCGCGGCTTTAACAAGTGAAGTTAATTTGGTCAAAGAAATGGGAGGCAAGGTAGCACGCTTGGAGTCTATTGTTTTGACCATTGAAGGTTTGCGCGAAAAGCAATTGCCCGCGAGCACCATCATCGGCGATTTAAACCTGATGGTTCCAGAGGGCCTTTGGTTGCACGGCATCGTGCAGAGAGATTTAGATTATCTGAAGAAAAAAATAAAGAAATTTCCCACCATTATGTTTGGTGAGCCAGTAAAGAAGAAAAAGAAAAGGAAAAGGAAAA
>DODH01000296.1:0-4253 GCA_003545625.1 Nitrospina sp. | reverse complement strand
AAAAACAAGTCGTCTACCAAGACTTTGTGGAGGTTACAGGCTATGCCCTGACAGAAAGCGGAGTAGCGGAATACCTGGAAAGACTACAGAAAATTCCCTATTACAAAGCAACGTTCCTTTATAAATTATCACGGACGTATATTGGAGGTCAGGCGGTTCATAAGTTTGCTATTTATTGCTATATGCCAGAAAAGAAAAAGAAAAAAGCGGCTTAATCAACAGAAACCATGGACAAACTATTCGAAAAATTACCATACGATGATCTTGATGGGATTCAGTTTTCCCATTTGCTGGCAGGAGCAGCAGGCATCGGACTAGTGCTTTTTATTGCCTACTATTTCACTTTGTACAGCGCCACCAGTACGGAATTTGAAAAGCTAACCAAAGAGAAAATAGCAGCAGAGAGAACTCTGAAGCGATACAAGGCCACCGTCGCCAAGAAAGACAAGGTGGCAAAAAAACTGGCCCTGGCAAAAGGCCGACTCGATGCGTATAAAAGTCAAATTCCCAGCCCGGCCGAGATTCCCAATTTAATGCAAAGAATAGCAGAGTTTGGCAAGCACAGAAATATGCAAATGGTTGCGCTCACTGTAGAGGAAGGTACTAAGTCAATGTTTGTTGATGTGATTCCCTTAAAAATCCAGCTACAAGGGGAATTATGGGTCACGCTCGATTTCCTCGACTACATGCAGAATCTTTTGCGCCTGGTGAGTTTTGATAACTTGAGCTTGGAGGCTCAGCCTCTAATCGCTGGAGTAAGGGGTGAGGGAGCTACCGTGGGTTCACTGAGAACGAGTTTAAGGGTAAAGACTTACTCGTTTAGGGAAGGAGCTGAAGATTTCAAACCGGCTAAAAAGGCACCACCTAAGAAGAAAGCGAAAAAGAAGAAAAAAGGCCATTAAGCACTTTAACGGATGATGATATTACAGATGAAAATCAGGCGACAGGTGAAAATTTTATTTTTCCTGTGGATAGCTCTGTCAGGGTTCCCGTCTTTTCCAGCCTTAGCTATGACTTCATCTTTGCAAGACGATTTGCGTTCCAGAAATCAAAAGCTCAATGTTTTATTCCAGCACAGTGGGCTTAAAGATATTTTGGAGAATATCGAAGCTGTTTTGCAAATTTCAGGAAATATTAATGAGGATGCTTTGGCACCGGGTCAGGGTGGGTTTGCCAGGAGAATCATGCACCGGGCCTATTCGCACGAAAAATTTTATCGAGTGCAGAAGCAAGCTTTTCTTGATAATTACAAACCTCAATATGTTCTTTCGGTGGTTCAATGGTATCGAAGTTCATTAGGGAGAAAGTTATTGAGGCTTGAAAATGAAGCGAATAACCCGGACAACCAGCCAGCGAGGGATTTGTTCGTGAAAAATTTATTGAATGCACCTCCCAACGAGAAGCGAATATTTCTGATAGAGAGGGTTGAGCGTTCTTCGTCCATAACTGAATCTGGCAAGGCCCTTTATTTGGGATATGTCAAATTGGTGTATCCATTTAATAAAAAAATTCAGGGAAAGAGGGTCGGAAAAATGCTGCGAATATTGAAGGAAAGCATTACCGAGCCCATGCGGGAAATCGTTTTGCGGAGCCTGCTCTTTAGTTTTAAGGATATCAAGGACAAAGAACTTGAAAAATATGCTGAGTTTTTAAATTCCAGAGCCGGTCGCTGGTTCGGTCAGACAACTTTGAAGGGTTTTGAAAAAGGGATTAAAAAGAATTTGTATCAGGCAGAAAAAATTCGGAAAGATTTGTTAAAAGAAATCGAATCCGGTGGGCCGGAGTTCCCTCTGTTAAAGGAAATTGCTCCACCGGGACAAAGATACCTGCTGATTGGAAAGCGCGATCCGTTTCGGCCCTTGTTGGATCCCAGGGGGCTGGTCTCTCTCTCTGAAACAGAGCAAAAGCCCCGGGCCCGCTTGCTCGGGGATGAGTTAAAGAATGTTCCCCCGATTGCCTTACTGGTATTTGCCAAGATTGAAGACCAGCATCCGAAACTCTATAGGAGCTTGAAGTATTTTGAACGCCTGATTAATGACCGAGAAGCATTGGAAGAGATGGCAGATGATGAGTATGCCGAGGCCATGGAAAATTATCGTACTGCCCTGGAGCAGGCTTCTGATATCAGAATGGATGAGTCGCCCCTGCAAATTGAATATGACTCCCTTCGGATGACGGGAATTATCCTGAAAAAATTAGAAGCGGTTGCCATGTTTGAGGTTGGCAAAACTGGATATGCAGTGAGGCAAGGGGACCGGATTGGTCCTGTGTTCGGGTACGTGGATGAAATACAGGACGGACAAGTAATCGTGGTTGAAAAATTCAGGAATTACCTCGGTAATATCCTGACGAACCAGAAAATTATAGACTTTTATCAGAGCACATCTAGCGAGGGTGATACGAACTTATGAGAAAACAAATGTTCATAAAATCCTATTTAATGAAGATAGCTTTTCTATTGGTATTTTTAACAGGAGCGGTACCCGCATATTCTGCGGTTCTGCTTTCGGATCATAAGTTAGATACCCCATTAGTTCAAGAACCAGGCATTTCCGGCCAAGACAAAAAAAAGGCAGTTCCGTTAATGGTCTTCGCCCAAAATCAGACGACAGGTTCCAATAAAGAGTCCTTGGGGGAAATTGTTTTTATCAATACAGTGGAAGAGGGGCAAAGCTCCATTGTTTCTATCGAGTCGACCCAGGCTGTTCAATATACGGCATTTAAACTTCTGAATCCGCTCCGTCTGGTTCTGGATTTTTCCAAAATGGATAAGGGAAATCTGACCAGTCGTATTCAGGTTGATAAAGGGATTGTGAATTCTATCCGTCCTATCCATTTTGAAGAGGCGGGGGTATTGCGCCTTGAAATCGTTCTCAACCAGTCAGCGGATTATGAGATCAATAAACCGGAGAAAAATAAATTAATCGTTCGTCTTCGATCCTCGGGGCAGGTGTCAGGCCAGGAAATGGCCCAGGCTCCGTCCATGAAGGAGGCCGCTCCTTCCAAGAAAGAATTTTATAAAAAAAGTCTCCGGGGTGCAGCTTCCCTCCTGGATGAAGCGCAAGAAGCTTCCTTAAATGAAGATACGTGTTTTCCCATGTTATACGGAGAGAAGGAAGTGATTTCCCTGGACTTTCAAAATGCCGATGTCCGCAACCTTTTTAGAATCTTCGCAGAGATCAGTGGATTTAATGTCATTCTTTCTCCTGAAGTAGGGGGTTCCGTAAATATTAGAATGATGGATGTGCCCTGGAACCAGGCAATGGAAATCATTCTCACTAACAGTGCTTTAGGACGGGAATGCTTCGGGAACAATATTGTCCGTGTTGCGACCAAAGTGGTCCTTGCGGCTGAAGCAAGTGCCCTGGTTGCTGAGAAAAACCGTGCGGTGGCCGACAGGACCACTGAACGGGATTCGCAGGATCTGGTTACCGAGGTAGTTCGTATCAATCATGCTGATATTACCGAGCTTTCGACCAGTCTTACTGCTTTAAGGAGCGCCCGCCAGGATGGTAGAATTACGGTGGATACCCGAACCAACACACTAATTTTAAATGACCTGCGGCATCATGTGAATGACATGCTGGAGGCCATAAAAATTCTGGATATCCCCACACCTCAGGTTTTGATTGAGGCAAAGATTGTTGAGATCAGCAAATCTTTTACCCAGGAACTGGGAATTCAATGGGGTTTAACGGGTGAAGCGATTTCCAGCGCACCCGGTTCACTGGCTATCAACGGGGGCGCTAATGCGAATACCGCCGCGGATGGCAGCGCCTTCCAAGTGGATTTAAGGCAAAGCACTGATATCGCTGCCGGAAGCGTAAGCGGATTCGATCTGTTGTTAGGAGGTTTATTACCGGGATTAGATTTAAATGTCAGGCTGGAAGCTTTGGAAACCCTGGGAAAAGGGCGTATTCTTTCCAGTCCCAAAGTTACGACCGCAGACAATAAGGAAGCCAGAATAAGAAGCGGAAAACAAATTCCCTATCAGGTAACTTCGGCAGAGGGTAACTCGATCCAGTTTGTTGATGCCGAGCTCAGCCTTACGGTCACCCCTCACGTCACCTCTGATAATAGTGTATATATGGTTATTGATGCGACTAAAAACGCTGCAGATTTTACGCAGTTGGTGGGAACCGTGCCGACCATTACCACCAAAGAAACGCATACGGAAGTTTTGGTGGGTAATGGAGATACTACTGTTTTAGGTGGAATTTATGAAAGCACTTCAACCGAAAACAAAAAGGCTG
>DODH01000117.1:1573-2548 GCA_003545625.1 Nitrospina sp. | reverse complement strand
ATTCCCGAACTCAAGCGCGTTATTGTCAGTTATGAAGACAGCATCGCCATGGAACGAACTCTGGATGAAGCGCTGGAAAAAATATTTACCGGGCTTGCCCGTGAACCTGGAGAAGAGCCTGCCCCACAGGTGGCTGGAGCTCAAGCCCCTGTTCTTTCGGCACCGGGAAAGGAGCAAAAACTGGTTTTAAGCAAGTTCGACTATGACAAGATTCGGCACACTTACCGCAAGGTCCTGAAATCGCAGGAGCAACTGGATCAATCGATGGCGCGGTATCGTAAAGAACTCAAAGATCTGGGTGAAATTCTGGAAGAGTCCCCCGTGTCGTTACAGGCCGAGGTCCCCTCTGCTCCTTAAATTTCGCCGGAGTTATTGGAAATTCTCGTTAGCAAACAGTCCCATCTGGCTGGTGTCCGTTTTCTTATCGGTGATCGGGATCGGATAATTGCCATCGAAACAGGCAGAACAGAATTTTTTCTTTCCGTTTTCCAACACTTCCATCATTTTTTCAAGGCTGAGGTAGGCGAGGGAATCTGCCGCCAAGTACTGGCGTGTTTCTTCGAGGTCGTGTGTGTGGGCGATCAATTCTTCTTTGGTGGGCGTATCGATACCGTAAAAACAAGAATGCAGGATAGGTGGAGCTGAAATGCGAAGGTGAACTTCCTTGGCTCCCACATCCCGAAGCATTTTCACGATCTTGCGGGCGGTGGTACCCCGGACGATGGAATCGTCAATGATGGCGATGCGTTTGCCAGCGATTATTTCTTTTACCGGATTTAGTTTAAGTTTTACACCAAAATGCCGGATCTGCGATTGTGGTTCAATGAAAGTCCTGCCGACATAATGGTTGCGGATGAGGCCCATTTCAAAGGGAATGCCGCTCTCTTCCGCAAAACCCATGGCTGAAACAACCCCCGAGTCGGGTACCGGAACAATGAGGTCGACATCGGCGGGGCTTTCCTGAGCCATGGCCCG
>DODH01000117.1:0-1187 GCA_003545625.1 Nitrospina sp. | reverse complement strand
CGCGCAAAATAAATATGTTCAAACACGCAGTGTTTGGTTTCAACTTTTTTAAAAGGAAAAAATGATTGGATCCCTTGATCGTTGATCAGGATCAATTCTCCAGGCTCGACCTCCCGGATGAATTCTGCCTCGATAAGATCCATAACACAGGTTTCCGAGGCCACGATGTAGGCACCATCAAGTTTTCCCAGACAAAGGGGGCGAAACCCGTGCGGGTCGCGTGCGGCCACTAATTCCGTCTTCGTCATCAGGACCAATGAATAGGCGCCGCTGACTTGCCTCAAGGCTTCGGCGGCCTGGTCCACGAAAGTTTCTGCTTTTGACTGGGCCATCAAATGTACGATGACCTCGCTGTCATTGGTGGACTGGAAAATTGCTCCCTTGGAGCCCAATCCTTTACGGATGGCATGGGCGTTAACAAGGTTGCCGTTATGAGCTAACGCCAACGACCCGGCTGAATAGTTAATCATGCAGGGCTGGGCGTTGACCAGTTCGCTTTTTCCTGCGGTGGAATAGCGGTTATGGCCGATGGCCAAAGGACCCGGAAGTTTCAGAATTCGGATAGGGTCAAAGACATCGGCGACCAGACCCATGCCCACCTCAAGGCGCATTTTGGAATGGGTACTGGCGACGATGCCAGCACTCTCCTGTCCCCGGTGTTGCAGGGCATAGAGTCCGAGATAAACTAGATTGGCGGCTTCAGGGTGACCATAAACCCCGACGACCCCACATTCTTCATGTAACTTGTCCAGCATAACTCCCCAGAGAGGTTTTCCAGATCTCTTTTAAAATATTGATTTCCTGTTTAATGACTTCTTCCTCATTAACTGTTACCGTGAAATGAGAACCCCCTACTTTTCCAATCAGGGAAAAGTCGACTGGGAACGTCATCGCCAGGTCTTCAATTTCGTTGATTCGTTCTTCGGGGAAAGAAATAATAATCCGTGACTGGGTTTCCCCGAATAACAGCGTATCATTTCTCAGCGTGGATTCCAGTGTGAGCGTGGCTCCCAAAGTCTGGCCTCCGTACGAAAAACAAGATTCTGCCACTGCGATCGCCAAGCCTCCTTCAGAACAATCATGAGCCGAAGAAATGAAGCCTTTTTGGATAAGTTCCCAGCAAAAATCCTGAACCTGTTTTTCGTGCTTTCGATCCAGAACGGGGGGTTTACCCTCACTGCGATCAG
>DODH01000048.1 GCA_003545625.1 Nitrospina sp. | reverse complement strand
AGCAGGAGTTTCCTCTGGGAACTTTTTCGACCGATTCATCCGGCGCGTTCCAGAAAGATATCACCGTGCCGCCCAGTGCGCGTGGTCTTCGCCAGACCGTGAGGGCGGTATTGAGTTGGGAAGCCGGGGGGTGGAAAGCCAGTGAGACGCTTAGCCTGACCTTCGACAAAATGGTGGAAACGGTTTTTCTGGCGTTGATGGCGACCACATTAGGAGTGCTGGTTGCGGTGCCTTTGAGTTTTCTCGGTGCGCGCAACCTCATGACGAAAAGCCGTGTGGGTACTATTATTTATTATGTGGTGCGCACCGGACTGAATGTTTTGCGATCCATCGAACCACTGATCCTGGCGATCCTGTTTGTGGTCTGGGTGGGCATTGGTCCTTTTGCCGGGGTGTTGGCGTTGGGACTGCACTCCATCGCGTCTTTGGGAAAATTATTTTCGGAGCAGATAGAGAGCATTGACCAAGGACCGGTAGAGGCGATCACTGCGGTTGGAGCCAAACCGGTGCAGGTGGTTTTTTTTGGCGTTCTGCCGCAGGTGCTCTTGCCATTTCTGGCACTCAGTTTTTACCGCTGGGATATCAACGTGCGCATGTCAACGATCATCGGATTTGTAGGCGGCGGGGGAATCGGGTTTTTGCTTCAGCAGTGGATCAACCTTCTCAAATACAACGAGGCGGGAACGGCGTTGCTCGCCATTGCTATCGTGGTCATTACGCTGGACATCCTGAGCGCCAAAATCCGCGAACGCGTTCAATAGCTGATGGATGCTTTAAAATCGAAAGTGGTATAATTTATTAAGGTAGATAACTTAGTTAAGAAAGGTCCGACGTATGAACGAAAAAACCATTCACGGCGAACACTGGGGATCGATCGTCATCACAGGATGCGTCAGAGGTTTTATTTTGTTTTCATTGATCCTGTTGATGGTTGTCGGCACGGTCACGCGTGTCCAGTTGCAGTCTACTGCCTACAACAACGGTCTGTCGCGTGTGCTGACAAAAAACGCGAGGGTCTACGTTAGGATCGGATCAACACCGGTGCCAAGGCCCGTCTTGAAATTCGTTTCCATGATGGCAACGTGATTACCTTTGGTGGGAATACCGATGTTTCCATTGCTGAGTTTCATCACGGTGAAGGTGATGAGGGAACCCATGCCACCTTGAAACTGCTAGACGGCGCGTTCCACGCGATCGTGGCGAACCTTCTTGATACTCGTAGAAAAATGGATTTCAAGGTCCAGACCCCGCTGGGGGTGATCGGGGTTCGCGGAACCCGGTTCTGGGGCTAACATGACAACCAATTCGTCCAGGTACTCCTGCTGAGCGGAAAAGGAGTCTATCTTGAAAACGAGCAGGGTCGTGTGGATATGACCCAGGCGGGGATTGGCACCGATGTAAAACCCGGGGAAGCCCCCACAAAGCCGAAAAGATGGGGCAAAAAACGCGTGGACCGGGCCCTTAAAACCGTTTCCTGGGAATAAGGACAACGCGAACCCATAGAAGCTTGAAAGCTTCAAAGAGTTCAGTGGCGAAGGGCCTGCATTTTTCTGACCTGCCCTCAAAGCAAAAGGGCTTAGTCGTTTTGACTAGGCCCTTTTGCTTTGAAATTATATGGGTGTTGTATCGTGGGGGTGGTGGAGCGTAGCTGGGGCGGGTTTATTACCCGATCTATTTCCCTTTTTTGTAGGGGGCCGGTAGAAAATGGTGGAAAAGAAGGTGACCTTGAAACTCTGGTCTTTTTATTGGAATGGTGGCAAAATGCGAGAATCCCCCAATCCAATTCAGGAAAATCCGGTGCCTGAGATTATGGATAAAAAATCCACAAACATTTTATTAAAAATAGGTATTCTTATTTTCGGTTTCCTGCCACAAAATTCATTTGCCGATTTGAACGAATTGATCCAGCAGGGAGATAGCGCCCTCACGACCGGCAATATTAAAATCGCGGAGCAGGCCTTCGCCAAAGCCTTGGAACTCGATCCTGAAAATTACCGTCTATTGAAGTCCCTGGGCGAAATTAAGTTCGAGAAAGAGCAATACGCTGAGGCTGAAAAACTGGTCACCCGTATTCTGGCCATGCCAATCACCAGGGGACGAAATGTGTTGGTTCATCTGAAGGGTGAATCGGAACCTTTGGAAGCCGAGCTGGTGGATGAAACTGTAATGATGATTCCGGAAAATGTAGATGCCGCGGAGAACGACGTCGCGGAAAAATTTCTAACAGGCCCGGTGATTGATCCGATCCCGCACTACCGCCTGTTTTTTAAAAAAGCCGGGAAAATAAAACTGGTTCCCAAAAACAACGCCCGAATACAGTATATTGGTGTCCCGCCCCGGATTCATGAAAAAATGGTGATCCGGCTGGCAGAAATAAAAAAACAGATCATCGCCGCCTCCGGTGTCGGGACAGATGAGGTCGAGATGGTGGAGCTTGAGGGAGGTTGTTTCATTATGGGGAGTGAGGGAGAAAACATGGACGAGAAACCCGTGCACGAAGTTTGCCTCTCTCCCTTCAAGATGGATAAATATGAAGTCACCCAATCCCAGTATCAGGCCACCCTGGGCCGGAATCCCTCCCGGTTTGTTGGAGCCAAGCTTCCCGTGGAACGGGTTAACTGGCCCGATGCCAATGAGTATTGCAGAAAACTCGGCAAGAGACTTCCCACAGAAGCGGAGTGGGAATATGCCGCACGCGGAGG
>DODH01000169.1:5376-5565 GCA_003545625.1 Nitrospina sp. | reverse complement strand
TGGGTTCAACCCGATAGGCTAAATCCATGATGATGGTAGCAAATGGTCCATTTTATGTCAAAACATTAGTGCTTCGGTTGTTGCGGTTGTGGGGATCTCTGAAAATTATTTTTGGTCCTGAGCAGGTCCTTAAAATAAGGGCCTGCGAATTGCCACAGAGAAAATTATCGAATAAATAGAGATACACTT
>DODH01000169.1:0-5043 GCA_003545625.1 Nitrospina sp. | reverse complement strand
AATCATTCTGATAAGATTAATTAATGAACCATTTTGCGTTGTTATTTTTAGTTTTGGGTTTGGCGGGGGGGTGTTCTCCCAGCCGTTTTGCGGTTCAGGCCACGTTGCCGCTGGTAGGAAGCCAGATACTGGCCATTCAGGAGGAAAGCGATCCGGTCCTTGCCGAAAAAGCCATCCCCGCCAACTTGAAAATGCTGGAAGGACTCCTCAAGCAGGACCCCGAGAATGCCTGGATTCTGGAAAACCTCGCCGAAGGTTTTTGCGGTTACGCATTCAGTTTTTTGGAAGATACAGAACCCGGTCGAGCCTCTTCTTTATATGCAAGGGGTAAGGATTATGCCCTGCGTGCGACTATTATCAGGACGGGCAGGGAAAAATGGCAAGATCTCTCTTTAGACGAGTGGTCTCGTGCCCTTAAAGAGGTGGAGGTTGCACACCAGCCGCCTTTATTCTGGCTGGGGCAATGCTGGGGAGGCTGGTTGATGCAGAACCTGGACTCGGTCGAGGTTTTTGCGGACATTCCCCGTTTGGAAATCTTGATGAAAAAAGTCCATGAATTGAACCCCGCTTTTCATCATGCTGGACCCAATTTGTTTCTCGGCGCTTTTTATGGGGGACGCAGTAAAATGCTGGGGGGAAACCCGGAAAAATCCCGTCACCATTTTGAGAAGGCGTTGGAGTTGACCGAAAATAAATATTTACTGGTGCGTTTGCTTTTTGCCAAAACCTATGCGGTGCAGAATCAGGACCGAGAGTTGTTTGAGTCGCAATTGCAGGCGGTTTTGCAGGCTCCGCCCAATCTGTTTCCCGAGCAACGTCTTGCCAATGAGGTGGCCCGCAAAAAAGCCACCCAACTTCTAGATCAAATCGATGAGTTATTTTAAAGAGGCCTCTATCATCCGTTTTCTGATTTTGCTGTTGTTTGTCGGCATTGGGGTGAGCCCGGCTGAGGCCGGCAAAAAACATATCATCAAGTTTGCCACTTTGGCTCCTGAAGGATCTTCATGGATGAAATCCATGCGTGGTCTTGCCGAAAAAATCAAAAAGGCCACCGATGGCAATGTGACGTTTCGGTTTTATCCTGGCGGTGTGTCCGGGGATGAAAAGGACGTGATACGTAAAATGAGGATCGGCCAGCTTCATGGTGCAGGGTTCACAGGAGTGGGTCTTGGGCAGATTCTACCGGAGGTGAGGGTTCTCGATCTTCCTTTCCTGTTTGATACGGATGAGGAAATCCAGCACGTATATAGCAAAATGAGCGACTATTATGCCGCCCGGTATGAAGATAAAGGTTATGTGTTATTGGGCTGGGTGCCGGTTGGGTGGATACATTTTTTCTCCCAGCATCCCATTCGTTCCGTGGAAGATCTGCGCCGGTCCAAATCCTGGATGTGGGAAGGTGATCCGTTGGTGGAACAGGCCTATAAAGGGATGGGGGTCCAACCGATTCCCCTTTCCATTACTGATGTCCTGCTCTCTTTGCAAACGGGCATGGTGAATACGGTTTATTCCTCCACTCAGGGAGCTCTAGCTTTGCAATGGTTCACCAAAGTGAATTACGTTACCCGACTGCGTATGGGGTACGCGACAGGCGGAGTTTTGATCTCCAAAAAGAAATTCGACAAACTTCCTCAATCTTATCAGAGTGCTGTGAAAAAAATCGCAACCGAGTGCCTGCGGGAACTGGTCCAGCTCATTCAGGAGGACAACTTGAAAGCCCATAAGGTTTTAGAAAAAAATGATGTGAAATGGGTGGATCTTCCTGATGAAAAAGAAATGCGGAGATTTCGTGAAGCAGGGGCCGCCGCCCGGAAAAACCTGGCAGGAAAATACTTTCCCTCCGAACTTCTAGACCGAGTGCTGAACCACCTGAAAGAAATCAGATAAAAGGGTAAGCCCTCATTTCAAAAATACCAAAAAATGTTGTTTGGTTAAGAAATTGAACTCCTTTTCCAAGCGATAACCTGCTTTTTGCATTTCCTCCTGAATCACTTGGCTCTCGGTATGATGGTGGTACGCTTCCTTTCTAAAATCGATAATCGCCACACGTCCGGATGGTTTTAAATACTTTTTAGCATTTAAAAAATAGGAGGTTCGATTTTCCAGGTGATGGTAGGTATTAGAAGAAAAAATTAAATCCACACTCCCCTCAGGCAGACGTGGATCATCAAGCTTAGCCAGTATTATGTCGACATTAGAGTGCCCTTCTTCCTTGACCCGTTTAGCCACATACTGGTTTATTTTCTCATCAATATCCACCGCATACACTTTACCGGCGGGTCCCACCGTCTGGGCCAATCGACTTGTAAAATAACCGCTTCCAGACCCCAAGTCGGCAACATAATCTCCCGGTTGGATGCCCAGGGAATGAATCACCCGTGCAGGAAGTTGCCATGCATCGCGTTCTGTACCTTCAAGGGCAAAGTGTTTAAAAGCGGTACAGTTTAAAAATGTGCCCAATGCGATAAACAAAATAAATAAATTTTGGGCGCGGTCTTTCAACGGGCGATAGTTGGTTTTTTTATTCATTAGGAGGATTCCATTTTGGCTTCTTCCCTTATCGTTAGGGAATTGCTCATCTTAAATAGAAACCGTGGACTAAAAGAAGGTTTCAATCGTGGCCTGTTTTCTCAGGCCTTCGATATAGACTTCAACCTGTTTTTTGGCTTCTTCCATGAATAGAAATTTTTGAATGGAGTTTTCCATTGTGTCGAAAGGAGCCTGCTCCGGCGGATGTTTTTCGATGAGTTGGATGACGTGGAACCCGAACCGGGTTGTTACTTTTTCGCTGATTTCACCGGGTTTCAACTTTGAGATGGCTTCATCAAAAGCCGGATCGAGAATCCCTTTATAAATGATATCCAGGTCTCCACCTCTATCCCGGCTGGATTCGTCATCCGATTTTTCCTTTGCCAATTCTTCAAAGTCTGCACCTTCTTTAAGCTCTTTGATAATGCCGTCTATTTTTTCTTCCGCTATGCGCACGAAATATTCTCGATTTTTTTGTAATTCGCTGATGGACTGGGTTCGCAAGGCTTTGGGTGGGAATAGTGCGGCGAGAATGTGGCGGGTTCGAAAAGATTCGGGACGATAGAATTTCTGCTTGTTGTCCTCATAGTATTTTTTGACATCCTCGTCTGAAATGTCGATCTTGCCTTTAATTTGTTCATCTAACAATTGCCTGGCACGGATATCCACTTCCATGGAGTTTTTAAGATCCTGCAAGGTGATGTTTCTTGCGCTCAGGGCCTTTTCGAATTCTTCATCGCTGGAATAGGGCTCGCGAAGGGCCTTCATCTCTTTTTCGATCAAATCGGAGTCCGCCTCCAAATTCTTTTCTTTACCCTGTTGATGGACCAGCTCCCGCACGACTTCTTTTTCGATCAAGTCTTTTACGATACTGGTTTTTTCACCTATGGTCAGCGGCCGCGACACGTTTTTTAAAATCATATTCAGCCTGAACGCAATATATTTCGATTGGATATCTACCCCGTTTACCCGAGCTACAACGTCGGGGATTTTCAAGGCTGTTGTAGTGGATTGCGCGGACGCTGTTTCCACCCCTGTAAAGGTGAGGGCGCAAAGGGAAAAGATAACAAGAACGCAGAGCCTGTTTTTCATGATTTCGTCAAGAAAGGTAAAAGGGTTTTTCATATTAGAGTGCTGAGGATCGTAGGAGAATAGCACTCATGAAATTGTGATGCAATACCTGTTCGTTAAATTGACGGATCGGTGAGGCTGTGGGAAAATCCCCTTTCTTATGACTACTCACCCCTCATATAAAATTCCCTGGATTGCCTATGCATGTCTTTTCGCTTCGGGGGCCGCGAGCCTGGGCTATGAGCTGATATGGTTTCGGCATTTGGCTCTGGTGTTCGGAGCCAGTTTGTATGCGCTGAGTGCTGTGTTGTGTGCGTTCATGATGGGGCTTGCGGCAGGGGCCTGGGTTATGGGACGGGTTCTGGCCAGGGTTGAGATAGCACCGGATAAACTGATTCGCGGATATGGACTGCTGGAGGGGTTGATCGGGTTATATGCCCTATGTTTTCCTTTTGGATTAGATCTTCTGGAAAAACTGTATCCTTTGATTTTACCCGAAAGTGGGCAGGTGGACTTTGGGGTGCATATGCTGGAGTTTTTCCTGAGTACACTCTTGATGTTTCCCGCTACCCTTTTGATGGGGGCTACTTTACCGCTGGTAGGATGCTGGGCTACAAACAATCAGACACAGCAGGTTTTTACCCAGGTTTCGCGGTTGTATGGAGTCAATACTTTCGGTGCGGTTTTTGGCTGTCTTTTTACCCAGTTTTTTGCCATCCGCCTTTTGGGAGTCCAAGGTTCGACCTGGTTCGCGGTGGGACTCAACGCCGTAGTTTTTATGCTGTGTTATGGTCGTCCACGAATTTTTGCTGCGGTGGATTCCAGTTCCATCCAGATCGAAGCTAAACCGGTAAAACGTAAACAAGATACGATAGTTTCTCCTGCCATTGTCGTGTTGGTTTTTGCCATGTTTGCCTATTCTGGAATGGCTTCCTTATCCAGTCAGATTTTATGGACCCGGATTCTTGTGTTCCCGCTTGGTAGTACTCTGTATTCGTTCGCGCTCATCCTTGCCACGTTTTTGCTGGGAATCGCGTTAGGCAGCTTGACCGCAAACAAACTGCTGGGGCGGTCCCACCGGGTTCTCAAGTTTGTCGGTATTGAAATTGCCATTGGTGCTTTTTGTATCGCCATGCTTCCCGCGCTGGACAACCTGACCGAGTGGACCTCTCTGGCGGACCGCTATTTTTACAGTTTGGAACCCTCTGCCGGCAAAACCTTTTTGATCCGCTCGTTGTTCGCATTCGGGCTGATGTTTCTTCCCACTTTTGGCTTTGGTCTGCTTTTTCCGTTAGCCAATCATATCTACTCGTACCGTTTTGAGGGAGTCGGGAAAATCCTGGGCAATACCTATTCCATCAATACGGCGGGCGCTGTATTGGGAACCATCCTGACACCCTTCGTATTCATACCGCTTTTGGGAATTCGTTTATCCCTTTATGT
>DODH01000037.1 GCA_003545625.1 Nitrospina sp. | reverse complement strand
AGGATCAATACAGTCCCTATCTGGCCGCCATGATTGTCCCATACGGGGGACGCGGAAACACGGGCATGGATTATTTTCTTGTCGGGAGTGGTAATATCCTGATCCTGGGAGACCGTTTCCCTGCGGTTTTTTTCCAGTCTGGATACCAGGTTTTCAAACAAGTCGAACGGAAAAACTTCTTTCAGGGTTTTTCCTAAACAGTTTTGAGGCTTCAATCCAGTCAGGTTTCCTGCGGTTTGGTTGAATGTAGTGATCCGACCCAACCGGTCCACCACAATAACACCGTTGGTCAGGCTTTCCAGGATATCGTTTAAATAATTTTTGACCTCCTCTTTTTCAACAAGGTTTTTTTCCAACTCCTTATTTTTGTCCGCAAGCTCCAGGTCAAGTTTTTTGATTCTTACCTGCAATTCATCATAAGACCGTTGCAGTTGTTCCGCGACCTCGTTAAAGGCCTCCATTTTTTTAATGAGGGCCTCAATATCTTTACTATTTTCTTTGCCGGCACTAGTAGTCATGGGCGAAATCATAAGGCAAGTTGGATGAGAAAAGTAACTTTATTATAAAATAAAATCATCCTTCTTTTAATTGTTTTTCCCATTCCCGGATTTTCACCCTGGATTCTGCAGCCTGCCTGGTGAGGTCATCCGCATTTTCGGTTTTCACCAGCCGATTCAAACCTTCGGTGATCTTTGCAGGGTCACCGAGCTTCTCGAGGCTCTCGATCAGGAGATAATCCGCCCAGTCCCGTAGCAGGTTATCAGGAAAAAGTTCCTTGGCCGACTTTAACGCTTCCATGGCCGGACCAAAACGATTCAACTTAAAGAGAGATGAGCCCAGGTGGTAATAAGCCTTTTGCAGGTATTCAGGTATCACTCTCTCCTGCCGGTCATAAGTCGCGATAGCCCTTTGATAGGATTGCACGGCATCCGCAAGTTGATTCATATCCGTATAAGTTTCCGCAATAAGAAAATGAATTTCCGCCTTGCCTTCAAACCTCGCCAACAAATCCTCATAGGTTTTGAGGGCTCCTGAAAAATCTCCTTCCCCTTTCAGGGCGTTGGCCAAAAGTTTCATCGCATCTGGAATCCGCTTGCTCCTGGGGTAATTCCTTATAAAATTCCGCCCCACTAAAACCGCCTCGTCATAACCTTTATTCTCCAGATGAATATGGCCCAGGTTGAGAAATACCCGGTCCCGATACGTTTTATGGGAATCCAGCACCTTCACTTTTTCATAGAATTTAACGGCTTCGACAAACATGCCAATAGACTGATAGGCTTCACCAACCTGAAGAAGGGTTTGAGCATTGTTAATATCCCCTATGGGAAGACTGATAAAGTCACTGTAGGCATAGAGGATGGGAAGGTTGCCCCCCTGCTTGGCGTATTTATCGACCAGTGCAATAAGGGCCTGCCGGATGTAACGATCGGCTTCCTGAAAGAACTGGGATTCCGGTCCAAGCGGCAAAAGTTTTTTAAACTCATCTATCGCCTTGAGGTAGTTCTGCTCCAGCAAATAGGCGATGCCCCGGCTCAGGGTAACCTCAGCCAGGATGTCAACGTTTCGGGCCTCAACAAATATTTTATCGAAAGTTTTAAACGGTTTGTAATAATGCTCCACATCAAAAACGATATCCCGGATTTTCAAACGTGGGCTACGCACTCCGATATCGGCCATGCGGATTTTCCCATACTGGGTTTCCGCGCTGTCTTCCCGGATTAAAGATCCCTCTTTATCACGAGCGGGTTTACCTTCATCATCAAGTTTTATACCTTTCTTTTTTCCTGATTCATCAAAAACGGACAGGGCATGCTGATACTTTCCTTCCACCATATAAGAATCACCAATCCGATTGAGCGCTTTATGCCCATTTTTGGAAGCCGGATCCAGATTCAGGAGCTTGAAATAATGTTTCCGGGCTCTGGCGTATTGTTTGTTTGAGAAGTAGATTTCTGCCATCGAAAAATTGATTTCTGGTTTCTCATTGAGTTCGCCTGGCCATCGGCTGGCCCCAGCCTCAAAAATCTTAAGCGCTCTGGGAAAATCTTTTTTCTCGAAAAACTTATTAGCGATTTCAAAAATCCCTGCCTTGGCCTCAATATTATTTGGTGATTTTCTAAGTATCGCCTGAAACGCGTCAAAAGCTTTTTCCAACCGGCCTTCCTTCATCAGCATGGCGGCCAGGTTGTCTTTCCGGACTTCATTATAAAGGCTCTTCGCCTTGGACTTGAGCCCTTGATTGTAGAGTGCCCTTGCTTCCAGGCTATAGCCGATTTCATCAAATATACTGGCCACTTTTAACAGGGCGTGATCGTAAAATTTTGATTTGGGGAATTCCCGCATGGCAAGTTTGTAAGAAGCCAGGGCCTGGTCAAAAATAGGATTCAATTCATTAAAAGTGCTGCGGTAATCTGCCTCCGCTTTTAAATAAAGGGCATGGTCGAGGTATTTGCTTTCAGGATATTTTTTGTGGAATTCCCGAAATAATTTCGATGCAGAAGGATATTTTTTTCCGTCCTGAAATTCTTTCAAGGCTTTCAGGTAGTCCTCCCACCCGTTTTTTACCTTTTCTTCCTCGGACTTGGGAATAATTTCCCGGATTTTCTTTGGGCTGTAGCCTATCAACCTGGCTTTTTCGGGTAGCGG
>DODH01000274.1:3665-3888 GCA_003545625.1 Nitrospina sp. | reverse complement strand
TTTCCCTGTCCAAATGCAGTGCCCCTTTGTTTGAAGTTTTGGTCGGTACTGGTTTTAGGTTTTCCGGTTTCCTTTTTGGCTCGGGGTTTCTTGTTGGTGTGGTGGGGTTTGTATTCGGGGGGGGACTTTGGTGATGTCATCGGTAAAATGCGTGCTACCGTTTTCATCCTTCCATTTATAAAGCACTGCCCAGGCTGGGCTGGCCCATAAAAAAAGCAGGAAC
>DODH01000274.1:2933-3353 GCA_003545625.1 Nitrospina sp. | reverse complement strand
AAAAAAGCAGGAACAGGATAAAAATCCATCTCAATCCGGTCAGGCTGTTTTCGGACATGATAATTATACGTTCAATGTTCGTATTTTTCGCCCGCGCTTTTGAACACCTTGCCCAGTTCTTCGCCCAATTGCTCCATACTTCGTTCCAATTCCCTGGCCAACTCTTCACCCATTTGTTCCATTTCCTCGAAGTTTTCCTTTCCCTGTCCAAATGCAGCGCCCCTTTGTTTGAAGTTTTGTTTGGCGCTGGTTTTAGGCTTTTCCGTTTTCTTTTTCGGTCGGGGTTTCTTATTAGTGTGGTGGGGCCTGAATTCGGGTGGGACTTTGGTTATGTTATCGGTAAAATGCGTGCTGCCGTTTTCATCCTTCCATTTATAAACCGTTCCCCAGGCCGGACTGGCCCATAAAAAAAGCAGGAAC
>DODH01000274.1:0-2618 GCA_003545625.1 Nitrospina sp. | reverse complement strand
AAAAAAGCAGGAACAGGATAAAAACCCATCCCAACACGGTTTGCCTGTTTTTGGACATGGTGGTCGCTCTGTAGGATTTATGGACGGACTCTATTATACACCTTGTTCGTCAATCCGCTTATCTTCACAGCGAGCGGGTTGGACCGTGTCTCACCTTGTAGCCGGGTGATTTAATAGTGTTTTTCATCCTCTCTGGCAATACTCGGACTCGCTCCATGTAAATAAACTCCAGCACAAGGTTCGATTAAGATATTGTATTTAAATAGTTTTATAGTTTCTGGCAGGCCTCTTCAAATTCCTTGGCAAGGTCGTCAATGGTGAGGCCATTTTTCTTGATTAACAACTTCTCAAGCAATTCGCGCTGGCGGTGCCCAAACCCATAAAACATAATTTATCCATGGTCAAATTTTGGAAGACTATTCCTTAATAGCATATCAATAAACCTCATGGACATCATTCCCCTATGTCTATCCAAGCGCAAATGTTAAGCGGCAACACCTTGGACCCTCACCCATTTTCTATGCTGGTTTGACTAGCAGGGGGTCAAGCATTCTGCCCGGTCGTTTGCAGGTGAATTAATCTCCCTTGAAACCTCGTATTCTTTCATTTGATCTTCCGGGAATGGGCGAAGTAATGATCTTAACGTTTCGGTTTTTTCGACAGGGGCCAACCAGATGCTGTAGTCTTCTGGATTGAGGATTACCGGCATTCTGTTATGGATCGGTTGCAAATAGGGATTGGCTTCTGTGGTGATGATGCAACAAGACCGGATCACTTCCTCTTCCATACGCCATTCCGCCCAAATCCCCGCAAACGCAAACACAGCATCGGATTTCAGAGAGATATAATGCGGGTATTTTTCCTTGCCCTGTTTTTTCCATTCGATGAATCCGTCTGCTGGTATCAAACAGCGTTGGGTCTTAAATGATTTTCTGAAGCTCGGTTTTTCGTGAACCGTTTCGGCCCTTGCATTGATCAATTTGTTGCCTATGGATTTGTCCTTCGCCCAATGTGGAATCAAACCCCATCGATAGCCGTGCAATTCATTTCCCTTGCCGGTTTCAATGACGGTGGGCACGATCTGGGTTGGGGCAATGTTGAAACGCTGTTGGACTTTGATGGATGAATAGACAATGTTGAATTGTTTTTCAAGTTCGTTTTTAGTTTTTTTCAGGGTGTATCGTCCGCACATATCTCAAGATGGGTGGTAGTTTTAATATGCCCTTTTTCGATAACGTTAGCTCTCCTCTTGCCGCAATACAACCCCACCCTTGACAAGAGAACGTTCGTTCTCTAGTATGCAGGGGATAATCGAACTCCAAATTATAATATGGCTGGCAAAGACTCAGAGTATCTAGTGAGGCTTCAGGACTATTACGCGAAGTATCATAGTTTTCCTTCATATACACGGCTATGTGCTGTTTTGGGACTTGCTGCAAAATCTGCTGTTAATAAGGTGTTGTTGCGGCTTGCAGGGCAAGGATATTTGACGCGCACTCCGGATGAGGTGTGGGTCCCGGATGAACGCTTCTTCGAAAGAAATCTCTCTGATACACCGGTTGTAGCAGGGCTTCCCACCTCTGTGTCCGATGTCACTGCTGATCCTTTCATGATTGACCAGTTTCTTGTGAATAAACCGTCCAAGACCGTTCTGGTTCCTATTCAGGGAGACTCTATGGTAAATGCCGGCATCAACGAGGGAGATGTGGTTGTGGTTGAGGTTCGCTCTACAGCAAACACCGGAGACATTATCGTTGCCATCATCGATGGTGAATTTACGGTCAAAACCCTGGGCAACAAGCGAGGGAAACCTGTTCTATTGCCGGCCAATGATGCGTATTCCATCATTCGACCAAATGGAAGTCTTGAAATATTCGGGGTGGTTGTCGGTCTGATTCGGAAGTATGGAAGATGAAAACATCTGATTTGAAAAATGATCGCAAAGAGAGCGTTCTTTCCCTGATCGGTCTCAAACCGGAGCCATCTTCTGGCGAATGGCCTGTATTCACTTCTGCCATAACGGCCGGCTTCCCGTCCCCGGCAGACGATTATATAGAGAACCGTATCGATCTCAACGAGCATCTTGTTCAACACAAGGAGGCAACATTCTTTTTAAGAGTCCAGGGTGATTCGATGACCGGGCTTGGCATCCTGAACAATGACCTACTGGTTGTAGACCGCTCTTTACCGATAGAGGATGGCAATATCGTGATTGCGGCTATTGATGGTGAGTTTACCGTTAAACAACTGGTGCATAGTCAGAAGGGTTATATGTTAAAAGCCGCCAACCCCGCGTATCAGGATATTATTGTCGGCCCTGAAGATGATTTGGAAGTTTGGGGGGTTGTCCGTTGGGCAATTCACAAGTTATGGCCTTAGTGAACCGAAGTATCGCGCTGGTCGATTGCAACAATTTTTATGCATCTTGTGAGCGAGTTTTCAATCCTGCGCTAAAGGGAAAACCGATTATCATTCTTTCCAATAACGATGGATGTGTTATCGCAAGATCACAGGAAGTAAAGGATTTGGGAATCAAGATGGGTGTGCCGTGGTTTAAAGTTCAAAGCTTGGCCAAATACCACAGGATCAGTACATTTTCCAGTAACTACACGCTCTAC
>DODH01000106.1:6927-9767 GCA_003545625.1 Nitrospina sp. | reverse complement strand
GACCCGATGAAAATTTTGTGAGGATTTCAGGCGGAAAGCAGGGTTCCGGAAAATTAGAAGCAATAAAACTTCGAGTTATAATCAGTTGGCTATATATAAAATCGGGATGGGCAAATCAAGAATATTTTTTGAATAAAGTTTGATCGGTTGAAGGTAGTGTGGTAATTATTTATTTGGTTTTAAACATATCAACCTTAATATGGGAGTAGAATATGGCAACGCATGAACAAATTGTTTCTGCTTATGAAAACTACCTGGCAGAAAATGAGAGCTTCGAAACCAAAAGTATAAAAGCCGCAGCGGCTCGTGCTCGTAAAGCTCTGGGTGAGCTTGGGAAACTGGCTAAAGCCAGGAGGGCAGAAATTCAGGAAAGGAAAAATAGTTTATAGGGAGGTATGGTCATTGAGTCCCGCCATTCGCGGCGGGATTAAGCCTTTTCATTTACCAGGTCTCCTCCGTAAGCCCATAAATGACAGCGGTGTCCCGCACGAAGCTGTATTGTAAGCCTCAAGTGATTTTGACTACTTGCCCCTCCGGCGGCGAGTCCACTTCTACCCCTGCGGGGTATGCGTGATGTCCTCTTCCTCAGTCTTCATGCCCCGTGATATTTCACCTTAGTTTTTACCCGTACCGGGTATGAAATTTATAGTTGGGGATACCACGCGTGCCCCGCAGGGGTAGAAAGGGTAAAAGCTTAAGAGAAATACCACGCGCAGGAGGGAATGAGGCAAGAATCAATTGGGCTGGAATAATGTTTGCTCGCCAGGGCTGGCATCTCCTTGGCCGCTGTCTTTTTTACCTCGTCTCATTCTCAAAATTTTATAATTATATTTTCCACTCGGCGCCAGCCAGCGGCTGGTGGCGACTAGCAACAGTTTTTACCACTTCTGGGGTATGAAGGTAATGATGGGGATATCACAGCATCCCTGCTAAGGGAATTTGGTGGAGGCGGGGGGAATCGAACCCCCGTCCGAAAGGTTTCAATCAAAGGCGTCTACATGCTTATCCTCTATTTTAAATCTCGCTCAAGCCAACTCCCAGAGGCAGGATTAAACCTAAGCCAGTTCCTAAGAATCTCGTCCAGCCCGCCTGGAACATGCGTGCCAAACCAGCTCGCTGAATGACGTCCGACCCGCTTCCCGCGAACATGGATGCGGCGGACGGTAACCGTTTAAATTAAGCGGCTACAGCTACATCATAATCGTTGGCGATTATGTAAAAGCCGTTTTTTAACGGGCCAACGGCATCCCGTGCATGCAACCCTTGTCTCAGCTCTCCCGTCGAAACCAGATCGCCCCCTGAATTCAGGGAAGGATTTACTACTATTAATATATAGTATAAATGCTTGGAATTCAATGGGAACGGTCGGTGTGGTGTTTCCCAAAAGCACACTAGCCGTGGGAGGCAAATGGTAATATCGTTGAGCCGAGAAGCCGACTATGGGCAGGGTAAAGACATTGCAATTTGAGAGCGGAGGCTCTCCGCAACTGTAGTTTCCTTGCAAATATTTCACATTGGTTTTATCATTTTTGCAACTTATGAGCTGTCCTGAAAAAAACCTGTCAATTCTTTCCCTCCAATACCATTGTTATCCCGATGACGTGGGCGGTGCTTGGGGTTTGACCTATGAAGTCAATAAACGCTTGGTGGCCAGAGGGCAGACGGTGCATTTGATAACCTGCAAACCTGCGGAATCGCTACCAGACTATGAAGAAATCGATGGCGTTCATTTTCATCGTATTTCCTTTAAGGCCAGCAAGGGTTTTATTTCTCTATGGGGAGCTGTGCGAAAGCAGGTCCGCCATATTCTGAAGTCTGGGGAAATCGATCTGGTGCATATTCACAATCCCCTGGTCGGTTTTGTGGCTATTCTGCATTCACAATTATGGAAGGTTCCTAAGGTCTGCCATTTTCATAGCTCCTGGTACGATGAGGAAAAAATCAATCAGGTTGGTACCGAGAATTCAGAAATACCGTGGAAATTAAAAATCAAACTTCAATTCATTCGGTTAATGGAAGGGGTAGGATATGCCATGTCCCGAACCATTTTCTTTTTGAGTGAATATTCGAAAAACCGTTTTCTAAAATACTATACTTTCACCCAACCGGAACTGTGTGTGATTCCAGGTGGTGTAGACATCGAGGAATTTCATCCTCCAGACTCCAAGGCGGTGATGGACTCGATTCGGGAAACATTGAAACTACCGGCAGAAACTCCTCTACTGCTAACGGTTCGCCGATTAGAGCAACGAATGGGATTGGAGAACCTGATCCGCGCGGCGGGCATTCTTCATCGCCAAACGCCTGACCTTAAATTTCAAATGGTGATCACAGGCAAGGGTAGTTTGAAAGACCGACTGGAGCGATTAATTTTGGAGGAGAAGGTTTCCCATTGTGTTCAACTTGTCGGGCTGGTGCCGCGTGAAACGCTACCACTTTATTTTCGTTGCGCTGACTTGTTTGTCCTTCCCACGACCGCTATAGAAGGCTTTGGCCTGGTTACTGCTGAAGCATTAGCCAGTGGACTACCAGTGATGGGAACTCCTGTAGGAGCGACCGAGGAAATTTTGCAACAAATAGATGAGAGGCTTCTCTTTAAGAACACATCCCCGGAAGCGCTGGCTGAGGGAATAGAAACTTTTTTAAAAACTCCGGAAATTTTTTGGGAAATGAGATCCAGATGCAGGGATTTGGCTGAAACTCGTTATTCCTGGGAGACGGTGGTAAAAAAAACCGAAGAGGAATTTAGAAAAGCAACCACTCGGCGTGGGGCCAACCGGCAATGACTTTTGCTGCTAGCAAAGAGTCATCTCGGCTTGACGAGCCGCTGCTACTTGCCT
>DODH01000106.1:0-6588 GCA_003545625.1 Nitrospina sp. | reverse complement strand
ACTTGCCTTCATGCCCCGAAGGGGTACTAAGGGGCCGATAAAATATTTTTATATGTATTCAGGCAAATATTAATTCCATGAACCTCAAGTCTTTCCATCCGAAACTGATTTTGGTAACCGTGATTGGGCTGGTATATGGAAATACCTTCCTAAACGGTTTTCATTTTGATGATTTTCCTTCTATTCTCGAAAAACCGTGGATTCGAGGATTAGACAAAATTCCTCAATTTCTATTCAGTTTCTTCCAGCGCCCGCTAGTCATCCTCAGTTTTAATATTAATTATGCCATCAGTGAATTTGGGGTGTGGAGCTACCACCTGTTCAACATTATGTTTCATGTCCTCGCCACATTGCTGGTTTATCAGCTTACACATAGAGCCTTGGATTGTCTTAAGGAGTTTTCCCATCAAAAAAGTTTTACCTTTCTACCTTTTTTTGCAGCAATGGTTTTTGCGTTGCATCCGCTCAATACTCAGTCCGTCACCTATATTTCAAGCCGCTCTTCGTTGCTGGTCACTGTGTTTTATTTGGGAGCAATGATTTTATTTTTCAAAGGTTTCAAAACCTGGAAGGAAACAGGGGGAAAGGGGTGGGGCTATTTTATAGGTTCCGGACTTTGTTTCCTGCTGGGAGGGTTTTCAAAGGAAACCATTGTGACGCTTCCTGCAATGTTTTTTCTTTTTCATTTTTATTTTATTTCCCGCAAGACACCCAAAGCCTGGATTGTAACGAATGCAAAATGGATTCTTCTTCTGGCGATTCCCTTGCTTGCGTTTGTGGGATACAAACAGCTTGTGGCGGGCGGGCTTTTATCCGCTTCTTCGGCCCACTTGCGGCCGGGAACCTGGTTTTTGACGCAAACCTCTGTGGTTCCTCTTGAGTATTTCAGGAAGATGTTGTTTCCATTTAATATGAATATTGATATTGATTTCCCCATATTGAGCGACTGGTTACAATCTGAAAGCTGGCTGGGAATGGGTGTGTTGGGATTTTTTATAATTTTCTGGATTCGAATATCCACCCGTGTTTCCGAAACAGGTTCACCCGAAGTTGGGAGACGATGTGTGGGATTCGGAATGGCTTGGATATTGCTCACTTTGTTACCAACTTCCAGCTTTATTCCTTTGTTGGATGTGGCGGTAGAGCATAGAACTTATTTGCCTATGGTCGGTTTTGTTTTTATGTTTGCCGGAGGTTTTGGCTGTGTGCGGACTTTGGGGGTTTTTCCTGGACTTTCTTTTCCCGCGACAAAGCTGGTTAACTTTTGCGCTGTGTTAATTCTGCTTTGCTTTTCCATGGGGGTGATAGTTCGAAACGGGGACTGGAGAGATGAGGTAACTTTGTGGACCGATGCGAAAAAGAAATCGCCTAACCTTGTCCGACCCTATAACAATGTAGGGGAGGCGTATGACAAACTCGGAAAATATGACGAAGCCATCGTCGAGTTTGAAGGCGCGTTAAAAATACAACCTGATTATTTTTTTGGTCTGAATAATCTGGGAAATATCTATGGCAAACAAAGAAAACTTCCGCAGGCGATTGTTTATTTCCAAAAGGCGCTGGAACAAAAGCCCGATTACAGTCCGGCGCATTACAACCTTGCCCGGGCATTTCATCTTACCGGGAAGCGCCAAGAGGCGGCAGAGTCTTATCGCAAAGCCATCAAATCCAATCCCTATTTTGAGCAGGCTTTTTATAACCTGGCTTATCTGGCAATGGAACTCAGCCTGTTTGATGAGGCAATTAAGAATTTTAAAAAATTTTTAGTCATGCAACCCAACCATTCGAAAGCTCATTTTGGCTTGGGCAATGGCTTGATGATGAAAGGCGATTTGGACCTGGCCCTGGCGGCATATAGAAAGTCGGCCCAACTGGACCCAAAATTTGCTTTTCCGTATTTGAACATAGCCAATATTCAAATGCAGACTAAAAACATTCCTGCCGCTATTGAAAACTTTGAAAAGGCTCTAAGTATCAACCCGTCCATGCCAGCCGCCCATTTAAGCCTGGGCATGGTCTATCACCAATTCCAGAGGAATAAGGAGAAAACCCTGGAGCACCTGAAAGAATCCCTTCGCCTGGCACCAGATCAACCCAGGGCAGGACCTATCCAATCCCTGATCCAGGAACTGGAAAACAAACAACCGACTTAGGGAAACAGGATCTGGTTGCGGACTATATGCGGAACTCTAAAACGCATATGAATTAATTCAATTTTGACATCCTTTCCTCCGGCCTGAGGGCAACCCTTATAGTCCATTGAAAAATAGGCGGTTTCGGCATCTGCATAGTCGTCGAATGTTCGGGTTGCTGTGGATGGGTCGTCAACAGGCAAATAATCTCCCAGTTTGTCGTCCCAGCTCCGGGTTGCCAGCAGAAAATAGTCTTCCGTGGCGGTTATTTTATCGTTTTCTAATGTAGCGTTCATTTTCCCTTCCTCCAAGTTGGATACAAAACTCCTCTTAACTATTAATATATATTCTCTCCACCTCGATGTCACGGATTACCGGGCCACTAGGCGTGGGGCCAGTGTGCAATAGCTCTATCTGGCGAGCAACCGTTTTTCTTGGCTTGAAGAGTTATTGCTAATTTACCCCCAGAGGTTCTCCGGGGTTTGTAAGGCTGGGCCTTTTTCTGCGACTCATTTTGGAGCAGTTATTTTTATTTGGGAGATAGCAGATGGTTTATAGCTTCATGAAATCCATTTTTTCCATGAAATTTCCATGGCCCTTATGGGTGGCCATGCTGATGGCGCTGAATATGGTTGGGCCCTTGTTTTTCATTCATACTCTGGAAGCAAAGGTGGTTCTGGGTTCAACGCTGGCCGGAGCAATGCTCATGATGATTATTTTTTGCCGGTATGGATTTGTCCGGCTCATGGGGCTGGGACATATTTTCTGGATGCCCGTTGTAATCTGGCTGGGAACCCACACTTCCGAAATGGTTCTGGACACTCCTTTTGGAGTTTGGCTGGTCCTGATAATGGTGTTTAACACTCTTTCAATTGTACTGGACTCAATTGACGTAATGCGTTATTTCAACGGAGATCGAAAGCCAATAGTGCCGATTGAAGTTTAAATATTCTCGATACGATAATGATTTTCCAGGTTTTGCACCAGCCGGGATAACAAAAGGGTGAGAAACAGGTAGGTCAAAGCCACATAGGTATAGGTTTCAAAATAATTAAAATGTTTGGTGGCATATTCATTACCCACACGCAGGATGTCGGAAATGGCAAGCACGGAAACCAGGCTGGTGTCTTTCAACATTCCCAGCGTTTGATTGCCGATAGCGGGAATTATGGTGCGCAGGGCCTGCGGCAGGATGATCTGAAACATGGCTTGCTTTTCATTCATGCCGAGACTGCGGGCGGCCTCGCCTTGCTCTTTGGGAACCGCTTCAATACCCGCCCGAAATACATCGGCCATATAAGCCCCGTAGCTGAAGCCGAATCCCGCTACCGCCGCCGCCAGTGCGGGCATATGGATGAACTCTCCCAAGGCATAATAAATATAAAATAAAAGTACCAGTAACGGAATGCCGCGTAAAACCTCGATATAAAAAGATACCGGAATCCGTATGAAAGGATTATCAGAGAGCTTTCCAAGACCCACTAGCAATCCAACGACAATGGCGGATGCACTCCCCAGCAGGGTGACCAAAAGCGTATAAAATATTCCAGAAGGTAAAAGCGAAAGTAACTCCACATAACCGCCGGATTGTTCTTTGGCGAAAAAAACTTCCTTCGCGGGCAAATAAACCAGAAAAAGAAAACTCATCAATATCGCAAGGTTCCAAGCCCAAGTTTGGGATTTCTTTTGGGATGAAGATGACATGGTTTAGTTTTATGGAACCTGAGCGGCCTGGCCCAGGTCCCATTTTTTGTGGAGACGGGCGAGGGTTCCGTCTTTCAGGATTTTTTGTAAGGCGGAATTAACCTGGGTTAAGAGTTCTGTGTCCTCTTTGTGAAGAACGATGGCGTAATGTTCGTTGGTCATGATTTCGCCAACCATTTTAATTTTTTCAAATAAAGGTTTATGTTTATTTTTATAGAACAGGGTTCCGGTGCTTTCGCCCAGTACCGCGTCAATTTTTCCGTTAATGAGGTCGGCTACGGCGTGCCCATACATTTGATACCCCTTTTTGTGAATGCCAGGATCTTTTTCCAGAAAGAAATAAGCCGTGGTTCCGATCTGCGCGCCAATTAAAAAATTATTTTTTTTGGCATCTGCAAAAGAGTTAATGCCCTCCTGATTTTTGCGGATTACCAGAGCCAAACCGCTTTTAAGATAAGGTTCGCTGAATGCCATGCGTGCCTTGCGTTCCTCCAGAACGGTGACAGAACTGATCACCATATCGAATTTTTTAGTGATGAGCCCGCCAAATAAACCGGCCCATTCGACATTGATAATGCGAATGTTGATTCCGGCCTCTTTCGCAAGAGCCCGCATGAGATCGGGCTCGAACCCGATTATATCGTTGCCGACACTCATAAAAGACATGGGCACCAGGGTGGCATCGGTTGCTACCAGATAAGTTTTTCCGGAAGGAGAGTTGTCGCAACCGCTCATTGACAGAACGGCAAGTGTCAGCAGAAGTATTTTATAAATTTTATTAATCATTTTTTGTAGGAAGAAAGACATCGGCCACCGCGAATAAAACCCTAACTGTGTCGCCGACAGAAAATTGCGGACTACGGATTTTGCGCTGTTGCGATGAAAGGGTCAGGGTTTGCCCATCGGGAAGTTGCACCCGATACCGGGTATGACTGCCAAAAAAATGTATGTCACGAAGTGTACCTTGTAAACTATTTACAGGCTCGGTTTGGGGCCGGTGCTGTTCAAAAAATAATTTTTCTGGTCGGACGTAACAAGTCACGTTCTGGTTCTCCCGTCTGGGAATTTCAGAAACACATTGAATGTTTCCAGTGGGCCCCAACGAAACGGTGATCTGGTTGCCCGTTCTCTGTTCCACGGTGCCGGTAAGCTTATTCACCTCACCGAGAAATTCGGCGATGAAAGCGGTCTGCGGTCTTTCATATAATTCAGAGGGCGTGCCCACCTGTTGTAGGCAACCGTTATCCATGATCCCCATGCGGGTGGCCAGGCCCATGGCTTCTTCCTGATCGTGGGTGACAAACAGGAAGGTGATGCCAAGCGCTCTTTGCATTTCGACGAGTTCTTCCCGCAGGTGTTGGCGCAGACTGGGGTCGAGCGCGGAGAGGGGTTCGTCCAACAAAAGAATTTTTGGGCGGTTGATGACAGCTCGGGCCAGGGCCACTCTTTGTGCTTCTCCACCGCTGATTTGTCCAGGGTGGGCATTGCGCAGATCCTGAAGATGGGTGATCTCCAACAGCTCATCAATGTTTTTGGCGATGTCGATTTCAGGATGTTTACGAATGCGGGGTCCGACCGCGATATTATCGTAAACGGTCATATGGGGAAACAATGCGTAATTTTGAAAGATCAGCCCCACCGGTCGTTGTTCAACCGGAAGAGAGCCAACATCCTGCCCCGCAATGGCAATAGTTCCGCTATCGGGAGTCTCGAACCCGGCGATCATCCGCAACAAGGTGGTTTTGCCGCAACCGCTTCTTCCCAGCAGGGTGAACCGCTCTCCCGCCTCGATCTCCAGCGAGACGTTTTCAACAACGGGTTTTCCGCCAAAAGATTTGCTGATGGAGTCCAGTCTGACCATATAAAAGGGGGCCTTACTTTCGCCTAACGGTTGGAAAGGGTTGCAACACGGGTGTATTTTATATAAATTCCTACTTGAATCATACTAAGTAATTAAGGAGAGACAATGCGGGTGCTGGTAATAGGGGGAGGAGGAAGAGAGCACGCTCTGGTCTGGAAAATCAGCCAGAGCCCGAAAGTGACCGAGGTGTTCTGTGCGCCGGGTAATGCCGGTACTGCGACAATTGCCAACAATGTTCCGATTGCCGCAGACCAAATCGATCAACTTTTAGAGTTCGCTCAGGAAAATGAAATCGGACTTACCGTGGTGGGACCGGAACAACCCTTGGTGATGGGAATTGTCGACCGGTTTCAGGAAAAAGGACTGCGGATTTTTGGTCCGAGTGCCCGCGCCGCAGAGCTGGAAGGGAGCAAAGCGTTCTCCAAAAATATCATGGAAAAATACAGCCTGCCCACAGCGGAATACGAAATATTTACTTCGCATGAGAAGGCCAGAAGATATTTCGATAAAGAAACCGGACCCATTGTTGTCAAAGCCAGTGGGTTGGCGGCAGGCAAAGGGGTTATCCTGTGCCGCAACGCGGAGGAAGGTTTAAAAGCCGTAGATACGATCATGAAGGACAAGTCGTTCGGGTCGGCGGGAGACGAGGTGGTCATCGAGGAGTTTCTTGAGGGCCCGGAAGTTTCGGTGCTGGCGTTTAGCGATGGCAATACCGTGCTTCTTATGGATTCGGCACAGGATCACAAAGCCGCGCTGGATGGGGACCGAGGACCTAATACCGGTGGCATGGGGGCCTATTCCCCGGCTCCAGTGTTTACCGATGTTATGCGTCAGAAGGTGCGCGACAAAATCATGTTTCCCCTGATTCGCGCCATGAAGGCGGAAGGCAGG
>DODH01000158.1 GCA_003545625.1 Nitrospina sp. | reverse complement strand
TTTCGTAAAGATCGGCCTAATACCGGATTGGGGTGGCTTTGATTTTTTGACCAAGCTTGTTGGAACATCGAAAGCGATGGAGTTGATGATGTTAGGCGATCGTATCGGCGCAAGTGAGGCCCATCAACTCGGCCTAGTCAATCGAGTGGTACCAGACGAAACATTTCGAGACGAAGCTGCAAAACTCGCACGCCGCCTTGCCGACGGGCCAGCAGAAACGCTCTCTGCAATTAAGGAGGCAATATACCGCGGTGCGGAGAGCACTTTACCCGAGACATTATCCTATGAGTATAAGACGCAACGGCGCCTATTTCTGAGGGAAGACGCGCGCGAAGGAATGAAAGCATTTTTGGAAAAACGTTCGGCGGTCTACGGAAGCCGCACCAAATAAATCATTTGGCCTCATTCACCCCCAATTTTCAACTCAAGCTGCTCTATATTTTCCTTCTAGAAATCAAGAGACGTCTCTAAAGAACTCAGTTCTAAAATTAAGAGTGATAGAAAAAATGATGCCCACGGGGCAAGCCATATCGCTGCGATGGGAAAGCGAACATCCCTGACTACATGGAAAGATATAAAAGGGCTTAATATCTTATTCCTTAGACGCGATATCCTGCCCACTGACACGCACATAGTCGTCGATAGATCTGAAGCTTTCTCCCTCTTTCAGCAGACCTGCCCCGGGAATGAAGTTTACTTCCAGACGTATGCCATCAGGGTCTTCAAACAGAACATAGTAATATCCCGGAGCCCAGTCGCGCTCCTCTGGGCCACGAATTATTCTTGCCCCAAGCTCGGCTGCAATCAAGGCCGTTTTATCAATGTCGGCACGCGACCTTGCGCGAAGGCAGATATGATGCAACCCGACACGATATTGTTGGAAACGTTCACCTGCGAATTCTGGATCGCATTTGCGAACCCCGATCGCTGTTCGAGCCCCAACATGATAGAAAAAATCAAGCCCATCATGAACAAGAGACATACCAAATTGAGGCAAAAGACCGCTGTAGAATGCGCGGGCTTTTTCGAACTGACTGACGGTCAGGATCACATGCGCCATTCCATTAATACCAATTGTAGTGTTTTCCTCTGTCATGTCGTCGTCATCGCACTGCCAAATGATTTGACCGCATCTGCGCGCCCTGGCGAAGGAGGGATATTGAGTCCTCGCTCACATGCCGGTCGTGCACGCATCTGATCCATCCAGCGTTCTAGGTCCGTCAAGCCCTCGGTCGAAACACGCGCCCAGCGGTGACTGCGGATCCACGACCAATTTGAAATATCGGCAATCGAGAAATCACCCGCTAACCAAGTCCGATCAGCAAGACGGGTGTTTAGCACTTCGTATAATCGACGGGTTTCATTATGAAATCTGCTTTTTGCAGCAGGTACGTCGGTGGGAAAGTAGCGTTCAAAGACGACGGCTTGCCCTTGGATCGGCCCGATGCCGCTGGCTTGAAACATAAGCCATTGCATCACGTCATGGCGGTCAGACCCCTGGGACGGCAATAATTTTCCTGTCTTTTCAGCCAAATAAAACAGGATGGCATTTGAATCAAAGATGATCTGCTCCGAAGCATCATGATCGACAATAACTGGAATACGACCATTGGGATTCATCGCAAGAAAAGAAGGTTTGTGCTGATCTCCAACAGCAAGATCAATATATTTGACCGTGTAATCTAGAGCCAGCTCTTCAAGCACCATCGCTGCTTTCCAACCGTTTGGTGTAGGAGAGGTATAAAGGTCGATCATTTAGATTGACTCCCATTTTCGTAACTTAATTATATACACTGGTAAGCGGGTATCACTGGAAAGCGCATCACACGAACGATGGAGACAGCTGTCATGACCGAAGCCAAGTGGTATTTCGATTTCATCTCTCCGTTTGCCTATTTACAATTAGCGCGTTTTTCTACCTTACCGGGGAACTTGGAAATTACGGCAGTCCCAGTCGTCTTTGGCGGTTTGTTGACGCATTGGGGTCAACTTGGGCCAGCTGAGATCCCACCTAAGCGACGCTTTGTTTATCGGTTCTTTCAATGGAACGCCGATCGGCTTGGTGTTCCTTTTGCAATGCCGCCCCGCCATCCCTATAACCCTCTCCCCTCTCTTCGGCTTTGTGTGGCCGCCGGAGCCCAGATCGATCAGGTTCGTGCGGTTTACGATGTAATTTATGGGCAGGGCATTCAGCCAGACTCCCCCAAGGGGGTTCAGGCGATTGCAAAGGCTTTGGACATTTCCGACCCTGAGGCAGCAATTAATGATCCTGATGTAAAAACTACCCTGCGCGTCAATACTGAGCGTGCGATCAACGACGGCGTCTTTGGAGTGCCTAGTTTCGTTGTAAATCGGGAGGTTTTCTGGGGCGGTGACGCGACAGACATGCTGTTGGACTATTTGGACAATCCCGGTCTTTTTCAAACGTCTGAAATGAGGCGAATTTCCAACATGCCAATGGGTAAGGCTCGTAGATGATGACAGGTTCAACCAACGTCATATTTTGATATGTCTGATTAAACGCACCATCACTTAACAGCGAAAAATCACTGTGACCAGAATGTGACCGAAATTTGTCCACTCCAGTCCATTTGAGTCACATTGAGTCACATTCGCGCGGGATCGGTGTGCGTATGTGG
>DODH01000114.1:5146-5888 GCA_003545625.1 Nitrospina sp. | reverse complement strand
GCATCGATGGAAATTTTTACGGAGTTGCGCACATAATTGCCGAACCGGGGAATTTTTGGGGAATAAGGAAAATAATCGCTCACCGTATACGCGTCATAGAGCCAAATAAGGCGGCCTTCTGAAATCACCAGATAGGGATCGTTGTCCAGCCTGAGAAACGGGGCCACTTTCTCTACCCGGTCGGTGATATTACGATACATCAGGACCCGGCTATCGCTATTGATATCCTGGGAAAAAATGATTTTAAGGGTTTTGAACCGGGCCGCTAGAACGAGCTTGCGGAAAAAAGACCCGATTTCAAAACCGCCCTTGCCTTCATAGTTCTTATATACATTTTTTTCCCCTTCAGGATAGTCAAACTCCTTGGTTCCCGTGTTGACAAAAACATGATCATTGGCCAATTCCCCAAAATAAATTTCGGGGCGGGTCACCGTCAGATCCACATTGGACTGTGGAGGAATATCTTTAATCAGTAACACCGGCAGTCCTTCCGGGGTTACCTGGTTTACCGGACTCAGCGAAACCCCGTAACCATGTGTGAAAGTCAGGTGTTCATTGATCCAGGTGCGATTGGGCAGGTTGGAAGACAGCAGTTCCCGTGGTGACAACAGGGTCTGGCGGTAATCTCCGTTGATCCGGTAGCGATCGTTGTCCACAGAATTGAACTGGTAATACGTCCTGATTTCCTGGATCTGTCCCAGAGTGTCGAGAAGCGGTTCCTGATCCCACAGCCGGATGTTTT
>DODH01000114.1:0-4742 GCA_003545625.1 Nitrospina sp. | reverse complement strand
TGACTGAGCCCATATGCTGTTAACGCGCCGGCAATGGTATGCTCCATATAAATGGTTTCCTTGACTAGCTCATTGGGGTCCACCACAAATTTCTGCAATAGCTTCGGGTAAAAATTACCAACAAAAAATACCAGCGCCAATCCTGCGGCCGAAAGCACGATCTTTTTCATACCGGGCCGGACAAGCCCCATAAATGAAAACGCCGCGGAAATCAGGGAAACAACCGTTAAAAGATTGAGCAAAGGAATTTTTCCGTTGTCATCGGCGAACCCGATCCCGGAAATCAGACTGCCTCCCTCTGTCAACAATTCATAGCCCTGAAGATAGAATCCGCTGGCAAACAGCAGAAAGAACAAACCTGCAAGCCCAGAAAAGGTGCGCTTTGCATCAGGAAGAACAACCACTCCTGTCGGCCCAACATAAATAAAACGCTTGAAAAAATAAATCAGCCCCACTCCAAGGGAAACCACGATCATCGTTTCCCACAGCAAAGACTTCACCAGTAACCAAAGAGGCAGGATAAAAAAGTAAAAGGAGATGTCTTTGCCAAATATGGGGTCCACCTCGCCATACGGGGAAGCGTTTAAGTATTGCAAAATGATTTCCCATTGCTGGGCCATCACCAGTCCCGTCATGAAAGCCAAAACCAAAGGAACTATCAGAATAATCAATTTTAAATTGCTGGCCATAAAATCCAGCAAAGGCACCTCCCGCCGAACCTGGTCCGACAAGAGGATAGGAAGGTGGGAGGTTTTCTTGTGCACTCGATTTAAAAAACCAAATGTCAGCAGGAAAAATAAAACGCCGACCAGCAATCCAAATCCGAATTGCGATATCAGCACCGTCCACAAAACTGAGGCGATGCCATGGCTTTCAAACCATAACCAGTCAATATAAAAAGAAAGGATTTTATCGGCAAAAAGCGAGCCGCCAAAAACCACTGCCGCCAGAATAAACAACCATTTTTTCATCTTCTCCATCGTCCCACCTCAATTTTCCTTCCATTTTATGGAACAACCCATAGCCGGGATTTGCTCGTTGGATACTTCTTGTTCCGCAGCGATACAATCAAGGGCCTCTTGCAAATCCCTGCGGGTCACCTTTTCTTCATTCTCCCAATTGTCATCAATCCTGCCTCGGTACAAAAGTTTCCGTTCGGGTCCATAAACATAAATATCCGGCGTGCATACGGCAGAATAGGCCTTGGCTGTCTCCTGGGAAACATCGAACAAATAAGGGAAGTTAATGCCCTTTTTCTCTGTGGTCTTCTGCATGTTTTCAAAGGAGTCATCGGGATAACGTTCCGCATCATTGGAGTTGATGCCAACCAACTGAACTCCGCCAGTCTCTTTCTGCAAATCAATCAAGCGCTGGAGCACTGCCTTGACATAGGGGCAATGGTTGCACATGAAAATGACCACCAGGATCTTTTTCTCAGAAAAACTCTCCAGAGAATATGTCTTCCCGTCTACTCCGGGAAGCTTGAAATCCACTGCAGGGGTTTCCAACGGAACCATGATGGAATGCATTAAAGCCATTGTAAATTATTAAAAAGGATTGTTGGAAGAGTCTTGGAAAACCACACACTATTACTTAAAATCCCCATGAAGGTCAGGAATCGACTCATGCTATCAGCCTTTTGGAACTGGCTCAACACAAAAGCACAAGTTTTTCAAGCCGATGATTTGCAGGTCATTCCCGTAACTCGGCAGGTATAACAGGCAGGATGGGACAAGGGAAAGGGGCGCAAGGTTTCTTCAATATTATTTCCCATGCGGGCTTTCGGGTTATCGACAAGAATCGGACAGACGTAAACACCCTCACCCGTTGCCATGCGCGAGGTCGAGCACTGGAGTTGGGTGATATCATAATTCTCGAAGCACTTTTCCGTCACATATTCTTCATCATTATAGTGACGCTCATTTTCAGCCAGTTTTCCCAGCAAAAAACCAGGAAGTATCTTGATTTGCGGTTTTGGTACCCCCGTGGAACGAAGGAATTCAACAAACTTCAATTCCATTTCCGCATCCTGATCCTCTTCCCAAGTGCGCGTGATGGTAAGTGTCGGCGAAAATCCCACTTGGGCAAGACACTCGATGCCGGCCACGGCTTTTCTGTAAGCATTTTTTCCGCGTATGGCATCGTTGGCCTCTTCCTCAAAACTCTCCATGCTCACCCTGAACTTTAAGGGATAGCCGGAGGAGTCCTGAATCTCCCGCAACCGCCGAGCCTTTTCAGGAGTGATCTGAGTTCCATTGGTCAGCACATCCAGAGGCCCGTAACGCAGGATCAACGCCAGGATTTCAAAAATCTCCGGGTTGATAAACACTTCACCGCCGGTGATGTAATAGTCTTTCACCCCCAAGATTGCAGACTCTTCCAGCCTTTCCTTAACCTGAGCAAGGCTCATCATGGCGATGGTGTCGTTCTTAGGTCCACAACTGATAAAACAATGCGTGCATTCCAGATTGCACAGCGTGCCTCCGACCTGCAACCATAGCGTCTCCAGGTTTTTCAAAGGCACTTCAGGAATAGTTCTATTATTCGAATTTTTTACTTGAGTATCCATATCATGCGACGAGCCGCCGCTGGCAAATTCAATCTCGTTATCTACACACAAACGTTTTCTCGGCCTTAAAAGCTATTCCCATTGGCCCCACGCCGAGTGGCTAGAGTCCTGCGGATTCAAAAGAGTCGCTGACATTTCTGATGCGCAATTTGCGCCGAAGTGCCGCAAAACCCGCCGAGGCTTTTTTCCCAAGACCTGACCGATAAACCGGAGTCACCGCAAGCCGGGCCTGGAGCGGATCTTGCGTAAAAAACCGGGTGTCGAGCGGACTCAAAAAACGGCATGTGGGATACAACCATTTTAACGGCAAACGGTTGCGTTGGATCGCTTTGTCCATATGTTCGGCCAGTTCCACCAGTTCACGGTATCCGTCCGGATTTTCAGTGCTGTCACGTTGCAGGAAGATCAAAGGAATGACTCCCAAGTCTGCCAGCCGGTCAATGCCTTCCTTACTATGCGGATGGGACTCCGGCCTCAAAACCAAATCAGTCCAGACCGTACCAAGCGGAAAAATTCCTGCGGCATATTCCAAAGCAGAATGAACTTGTTTTGCGGTCATTGCCCTTTTCGACTTGATCGTTCCGGAAAAACCACCTAGTGGAAAATCAATGATGTCGAATCCGGACGCATACATGAGGTCAATGGTACTATGGTCCAAAGGGGGAAACCCTTTAAGCGCAACAAAAGTATTAAACCGTTTTTTGATCGCCTCCACCAAAGGTGCAAGTCGACTGAACCCCCGATCAGCCTCATCGCTGAAGTCCATGTTCACTTGCACCAGGTCTACGGAACCTTCTTCGAAAGCCGACTGGATGACAGCAAGAATGGCTTCGACCGGCATGCTCAGTTTTTTTCCCCGGCCAATAGCGCGGAGAAAAATATTCAGGCAATACCCATCGAGGCAGATGTTTTCCGAAACCGGAGTGCGTTGCCTCAACTGTCGTTTAAGAAATTCCGGAACCGCGATGATGCCTACTTCAATCTCGCCTTCCCTCATATGGAGCCTCAACCGGTCTTCATGGTAAACCAGTTTTGGCCCGTCCTGCCCCGGTGCATTCAGGTTTGCCTTGACGATAAAGTCTTCCGCCAGAGCAAGGGTGACCTCTTCGCCTGGCTCGCCGGAACACAGCCCGCTCGAGACCTCTGTAAGCCCCTGCAGTAAAGCCGGAATCGTAAGCCCTCTCTGGATCAAACCCAGTTTTATTTGTCCGTGATAAATTTTATCCATAGCCATCATCGATCCAGAATCTTCTGGTGGATACCGCCAAATCCGCCAGATGACATGACCAGCACTACATCGCCGTTTTCAGCATTTTCAGCTATAAAGGCGACAATGTCATCCACTTCCGCAATAAAGTTGGCGTTGCCTCCCTTTTGCCGAATGAGGCCCACCACCCGTTCCGGGTCCAGCCTGTCCTCTTCTTTTATTTTTTCAGGCGCAAATAAACCGGCAAAAACAACCCGATCCGCTGCGAGAAAACTATCCGGAAAATCCTGTTCAAACACCTTTCGTTTGGAGGTGGCCGACCGGGGTTCAAATACGGCCCACAGCCTTTGCCCCGGATAAGCTTCTTTCACCGCTTCCAAGGTTGACCGAATGGCAGTTGGGTGATGAGCAAAATCGTCCAGCACCGTTACGCCGTTTGTAACCCCGACAACCTCTTGCCGCCTTTTGATACCTTGAAAAGATTTAAAGGCAGAGTTTATTTCATCGGCCGTCAAGCCTAATCCTATACAAAGAGCCGCCACCGCCGTCGCATTTTCCACATTATGCCGGCCAATCATGGCCAACTGAAAATCTGCTTTCTTCCCACCTTGATAGGACAGGGAAAAACAACCGTATCCGCCTTCAAACCGGTAATCTCCAATTCGCCAATCCGCCCCATCAAGATAGCCATAAGTCTCAACCCTGCAAACGGCTTCTCCCAACACATCCTGAATATTTGTGTCTCCGTATTTAACCAGTATAACTCCTTCAGGGCGAATCAGGTCCACATACTTGCGGAAAGCGTCTTTAATCTGGTCCAGATCTTTAAAAATGTCGACATGGTCGAACTCGATGCCGGTCAGTATCGAAATATCGGGACGGTAATGCAGGAATTTGGGTCCTTTATCGAAGAAAGCGCTGTCATACTCATCGCCTTCCGTCACAAAATAATCTCCCTCAGGCACC
>DODH01000187.1:4355-4727 GCA_003545625.1 Nitrospina sp. | reverse complement strand
TCCTAAAAATTGTTGTTATATCTCTTTTGCTTTTAAGTCAGACCATTTGGACCCCAAACCGAGCCGAAGCCCTAAACCAGGCATCCATAGACAGAGTCAAAAAAATAGTCATGATGCTAAATATCGCCGCCAAGGAATTTGAAGAAGGCGTGGTGGATGGCAAGATTGTCGTGCCCCCGGAATATGAAGAAAGCCAGGTATTTTTGCAACAGGCTATCGAAAGATTTGCCAAGTTGTCCGTAGAAATCACAGACCCACAAAAAGCTGAAAATCTTAAAAATCAACTCATCAACATGATGGGACTGGTTAAAGATAAAGTCGATTCACAAAAGATATGGGAAGAAGTTAATAGCATCAATTCTGAATTGCTGG
>DODH01000187.1:0-3962 GCA_003545625.1 Nitrospina sp. | reverse complement strand
ATATTTGAAAACAACTGCTCGATTTGTCATGGCCTGACAGGTAACGGTGATGGCCCCATGGCCAGTCAATTTGATCCCTCCCCTGCCGTGTTATCTAATGCAAAACTTACAGGTGATGCAAACACCACCGCTTATGACAATTTTGAGGTGATTAACGTTGGCATTGCCAACACAGCGATGATGGCCTGGGCTGGGGTGCTTTCGGAAACACAGATTTGGGATGTGACCTACTATCTCCGGACTTTTTCCAACGTAAATGTTCAACTTCCCCCTGTCAATCTGGAGCTGGCCACTATCGAATCATCAGCGGATAGCAATCTTGCCACCCTGGTCGTGGAGGAGGTTCGAGGACTTCTTGATAAAAGTCTGGAGATTTATAAATCCGGTCAGGGTGACGATGCGGCGGAAGTGGCTTTTGACGCTTATCTGGCGTATGAAAAAATCGAGTCCAACCTCATCACAAAGGATAAAAGTCTGGGTGTAAACCTGGAGTTAGCGTTCAGTCGTTATCGGGGAGAAATTAAGCGTAACGCGCCTTTTGAGCATGTACAGTCGCTCAATAATGAAATCAACCTGAAACTTTCAAAAGGTTTGGAATTGCTCAAGAGCGAGGTTGGTTTTACCGGGATGTTCTTCCAGTCATTCTCCATCATCGTTCGGGAAGGATTTGAAGCCATTCTGATTATCGCCGCATTGATAGCATTTTTAATTAAATCCCGCAATCAGGCTAGGGTGAAATCCATCCACATCGGCGTGGTGGTCGGCATTCTTGCCAGTTTTGCGACAGCCTATATTATCCAGGAAATCCTTCACCTGAGTATGGCCAGTCAAGAACTTCTTGAAGGCTGGATCATGTTGACGGCTGTTGTAGTTTTATTCTGGGTCAGCTATTGGCTGGTTTCTAAAATAGAAACCAGGAAATGGCAGGACTACATCAACAAAAAAATGCGTGGCGCCCTGTCCAAGGGAAACACATTCACTCTGGGTGCGGTGGCCTTCATATCTGTTTACCGTGAAGGATTCGAAACCGTTCTTTTTTATAAAGCCCTCTATTTATATGCAGATAATGCTACCGGAGGAATCATACCCGGGTTTCTGGCGGGTTGCGTGGTTTTGGCAGGAGTATTTTACTTAATCAACACTTTGGGAATGAGAATTCCCATTAAATGGTTTTTTGGTTTCACCAGTGTGCTTTTGTATTACATGGCATTCACCTTCATGGGAAAGGGAATTCATGAATTGCAAATGGGCGAACAAGTTTCTATGAATGCGGCGGATTTTTTGCCCAGTGTTCATTGGCTGGGGATGTACCCCACCTGGGAAACATTTATCGGCCAGGCGGTGTTGTTTGCAGCGTTTGTTTTCGCGCTGGTTTACACATTTATCATTAAGGCAGAGTTAGGGACCACCCAATTGCAGGTGGAAACCCACCAACTGCAAAACAGTATCACCCAGGTACACGATCTGGTGGAACATATTTCCCATCATGCCAAACGTTGCGAAGTATTTCTAAAGGACACTCCAGACGAGGATTTGAAAGAGCTATCGGAGCATTTGAAAGAGATAGACGTCAGAATCCACGAACTGTTCGGGCATGTAAAACACGTAGAAAACCAGCTTCAGGATGAATATGAGAAGCTGGCCAAGAAGGCCTTTGAGGACAAATAGAATCAGGCATTCCCTTGAATATTCGCTTTTTTAAAAATACGCGCATCATCCACAAATGGATTGGAATCCTGTCTGCGGTATTCGTTCTTATTCTTTCTGTTTCGGGTTTTCTGTTAATGCATCCGGAAGAATTTGGTATCGAGCAAGCTCAGATCAGCGGAAAATATCTGCCTGCAAAATATTTTCAAGTGCAACAAGCCCGGCGCGGCATCCAGTCCTTAGTAACGGTCTTGGGTTCAGGGAAAATTCTTTATGCAGGAACGGATATCGGTGTTTACCGGTCCCGGGATGGCGGGAAAACATGGCTCCAAATCAACCAGGGATTGTTTGATCAGGATATCCGTGCTCTAGCAATTGATCCTAAAGAACCCAATACAGTTTATGCCGGAACGAGTCGAGGCGTGTTCAAGTCTGAAGATGCCGGGGATACCTGGAGCGACTGGTTCGATGAGACTTCGGGTTTGACCCATACTAAAATCTATGATATCGCACTGCATCCTGGTAATCCGCAAATCCTGTTTGCCGCAGCGGATGGAGGCATTTTCCAATCCGTAGATGCAGGAGAGAGCTGGGAGCCGGTATTCACTGAGCAGGCCATCCAGATCATTAAGTTTTCCGCATCCAATTCTGACATCCTTTACGCATCAGGTGAAACTGGAACCATTCGCAGTAAGAACAGCGGACGTGATTGGAGTCCCGTTTGGGGGAATGCTCTCCCTGCTATAACCACGCTGGTATCCTTAAATACCGATCCGGAGTTTCTCTATTCAGGCACTCAGACAGGTCTCTACAAATCTTTTAATGGCGGCAGAAATTGGGTTCTCGATCCTGCCTTTAAAAAGACCTCCATCAACGCCATTTTTGTAAACTCCAAAATATACATAGGAAGCGGGGCAAATTTTTATTCCAGCGATGATGGCGGAGATTCATGGAAACACCTTACCTCCTTCACTCAAAAAATAAATGCGGGTTCCGGGACTTCGATTGATATTACAATTACCGGAATCGCTGGCCTGGCTGGAAAATCCTTATATGTTGGCACCACATCAGGACTGTACTTTTCTGAAGATGGGGGTAACAGTTGGGAAACTATAGATTTGAGCGGGGCAGTCAATCAGCTATCACCCGATGAAATGAAAATGGATGTTGTCAAACTGGTAACCGAAATTCATACCGGTCGCTTTTTCGGTTCCTATTTTTATATGCTTGTTGATTTGGCGACTCTGGGGCTCATCTTCCTGACGATATCCGGCATCCTGATAGCCTATTACCGGGCCAAAATTAAGAACCGAAAAGCAATAATGGGGGATTTGGCGACTGATCGCGCGATTGAACTGACTGAAGCTACCGATGAGCTTTCAACAGAGAGTCAGGAAATCCATGACATGATAGAGCACATCACGGAACACATTGAAAAATGCCAACTGGTTTATATGGATCAGGAGAAAAAAGAAATAACGGAAATCAGCCGGCACCTCAATACGCTCGATAAAAAAATGCACCGATTGATGGAAAACCTGGGGGAATTGGAAAAGACCGATTAATGAATATACCGCTTTTCCTTGCCCTTGGAGTTTGGAGAAAGGGCCTGGTCGCGGTTGAGCATATCCATCTTTTTATATTCTTCCCAGTTATCTCGAAACAGGTTGAAACCGACATAATCCAGCGCCTGCATGATTTCGAGTTCAGAAACCTTGCCTTCGCCACCATCTGCTTCACGAATCACCTCTTCCAACTGTTCACAAAGACCGGCAAACCGTTCTTCATCCTCAAACATCATAAAGTCTTTCATAAAATCAAAGGTCATACCTATCGTCTCCCCTTAACTTGAGTGATTCGCAAGATCTCTTTCCCCTATATTAGAATAAATTTTATTTACTGCAAACATAAATTCTTCGATTTCTTTTTGTATGGCGAGATATTCCCTATCTGCCATGCGGCTTGGGGAAAATATCGAACCTCCTAATGCCACGGCTGAGGCTCCCGAGGAAAAATAATCGGGGATATTTTGAGGCCCCACACCGCCCACCGCCATCAGCTTGATGTGGTCAAAGGGACCTTTCAAAATTTTAAAATAATTCGGTCCCATCTGTGAGGCAGGAAAAACTTTCACCATTGTCGCACCGGAACCCCATGCTTTTTCAATTTCTGTGGGAGTTAAAGCGCCGGGGAAATAGGCAAGATTGTTCTTACAGCAAAATTCGGCCACCTTTTCATTCAAGTTTGGGGCCACAAGAAATTTTGCCCCGGAATCGACAGCCCTTTGCGCTGTTTCAGTGGATAAAACCGTTCCT
>DODH01000253.1:17380-24725 GCA_003545625.1 Nitrospina sp. | reverse complement strand
ACAGTATTTTCCTGCATGATGATTCACTTCGAGTTTTTCTGCTAGCCAAAAAACAAACAACCCCGCCGCAGGCGTACGGGGAATAAAACCTCCTTGTGGGACTTGAAAATCCCTTGGAAAGATACAGTCTTATGGAGAACCCGGATGATCGAGGTTGAAAATCTTACCAAGTACTACGGTCCAAGAAGGGCTATCAACAATTTAACTTTTCAAATAGCACAGGGGGAAGTCGTTGGCTTTCTAGGCCCTAACGGGGCGGGTAAAAGCACGACTATGAATATTCTTTCATGCATCCTTCCCGCATCCAGCGGGACGGCCCGAATCCGAGGATACGATACCTTTGAGCATTCGCTTGAGATCAGGAAAATAATCGGTTATCTGCCGGAAACTCCGCCGCTCTATCCGGACATGAGTGTTTGCGATTACCTGATGTTCGCCGCGCAAATCCGGGGAATGACAGGCAAGCAAACAGGAAATGCCGTAGAGAGAGTGATCGAAAGTTGTTCATTGAAAGATGTCAGCCATCGTATCATAGGACGGCTCTCTAAAGGATATCAGCAACGCGTTGGATTGGCGCAGGCCATGGTGCACGATCCTGATATTCTTATTCTTGACGAACCGACCATCGGTCTGGACCCTATTCAAATTATAGAAATCCGCAAACTGATTCAGGAGCTTGCCGTATCGCACACCATCATCCTCAGTTCACATATTCTTCCTGAAATCACACAAATATGCCAGAGGGTCATCATCATCAACGAGGGAGAAATCGCGGCGGTGGATTCCCTGGAAGGTTTGACCGCCTCACTGAGAAAAAGCGAACGTCTCTCCCTGACTGTCAGGAACGGAAATAATGCGATTGAGGAAAAATTAGCTGCCTTAGAGCAGGTGCTTTCAGTTTTACCTGGAGAGAAAAATCAATTCCTGCTTGAATGCGAATTGAATTCCAATCTTCAGGATGAAATCGCCCGCCTGGCTTTGGAAAACCAATGGGGCCTTGTCGAGATTAAACCCCTCTCCTTGACCCTGGAAGATATATTCCTCAAACTAACTATTGAAGAAAAGGATGTAAAGGCATGAGAAGCGCATGGATCATTGCAAAGAGGGATTTGGGGTCATTTTTCAACTCACCCATTTTTTACATAGTCACCACCGTCTTTTTAATCATATACAGTTTTATATTTTTTAATATCCTGAATTTTTTCAGCTTCCAGAGTTTTCAGGCAGGACAATTCCAGGCTATGGGAATGAACCTGAACCTGAACGAAATGGTAGTTGAACCCAGTTTGCAAAACATGTCGGTCATTCTATTGATGATCATCCCGATTATCACCATGCGCAGCTTTGCGGATGAAAAAAAAATGAAAACTTTCCGCCTCCTGCTTTCCTCCCCGGTTCATCTTAGGGAAATTATTCTTGGCAAGTTCCTGGCCTGCATGATAGTAGTGGCGGTGATGATTTTACTCTCCTCTTATTCTGTAGGCTTCCTGTTTCTGCTGGGAGAACCTGAACCAGGCCCTGTGGTTACAGGCTATCTAGGGGTGTTATTGATGGCAGGCTGTTTTGTGTCAGTAGGCATCTTCGCTTCATCTCTAACGGACAATCAAATTGTCGCCGCCGTTTTGACCTTCGGATTCTCCTTATTCATGTGGGTCATCGGCTGGGGTGCCCAGGCGACGGGCTCCACCGCCGGACAGGTGCTTCAATACATTTCCATTGTCGATCATCTGGAACGTTTTTTAAAAGGCCTGGTGAATACCAGCGACCTGGTTTATTACCTGAGCTTTATCTTATTCAATCTTTTCCTCTGCCACCGCGTGCTGGATTCCAATCGATGGAGGTAAAGCAATGAAAAAACTAGGACCCATGGCAGGTTGGCTGGCTCTGACAACAGGTTTTATCGCCTTGTTTTTTTATATTGTCCTTCCCGATCTCAAAAGCGTATCAACCTCTCTGACGGTCGTCTGTATTATTAACGGAATATTTTTCTTCATTGCCGAAGGCCCCAGTTTAAAGCAGAACCTTTCTTCACGTTCTGCACTATACGGCGCAAACACCCTGGTCGTGACCACCGTATTCCTGGGCATATTGATTTTTTTGAACCTGCTTGCTTTCCGCCATGAACATCGTTTTGATTTTACAGAGGGAGGGTATTTTACCCTTGCACCCCAAACCAAAAAATTTATTTCCAATCTACCCCGCGAAGTGACGCTGACGGCTTTTTTCCAAACCGATTCTCCGGAAAAGGCCGCCTTTGCCAATTTGATTGCCGGTTATCTTGAAGAAACCAATAAAATTAAACTGCAGTATGTGGACCCGGATAAAAACCCCTCAGTCACCAAGCAATATGGTGTTACTACCTATGGAACCGTAGCCCTTGAAAGCGGTGCCAAGGAAACCAAGATTCAAAACACAACCGAGGAAAACATCACCAACGCGCTTTTAAAAGTAACCCGCGATGAACAAAAGGTGATTTATTTTCTTGAGGGACATGGCGAGAGCCAAATAGGAAGCACCGAAAACGAGGGCTACTCCACCGCCAAAACAAATCTTGAGCAGGACGGATTTATCGTCAAGCCGTTATTACTGCTCCAGTCGGGGGAAATTCCTAAAGACGCTTCGGTACTGGTCATTCCTGGCCCCAAAAAACCGATCCAGGATGAAGAAAAAGCAGTTATTGAAAACTATTTAAACTCCGGCGGTTCGGTTTTCATGCTCATCGATCCCAAATCTTCATCCAGCATGGAGGCTTTTCTCAAAAAATGGGGCATTGAGCTTGGAGAGGATATCGTCATCGACCCCATGTCCAAACTTTTCGGAGGAGATTTCGCGGCACCGGTTGTCAATCAATATACGGTTCATGAAATCACCAGCGACTTTGTTCTGGCAACTATTTTCCCGATTATAAGATCAGTCCGAGGGATTCCTGTAGCTGGCATCACCACCACTGAACTTTTGAAAACCGGCGCTAACAGTTGGGCGGAATCCGATTTTGGCTCCGGCACCGTACAGTATGATGAGGGCAAGGATGTCAAAGGGCCGGTTTCCGTCTCAGTCATCGCTACAAAATACCCAGAGGAAGAGAACCCTGCAATCGCTGAAAACCTGGAAAAACCAAAGAGTGAAAAACCCGCATTAAAAGCCACCCTGCTGGTGGTAGGCGATTCTGATTTCTCCAATAATCGCTACACCAACTTTTCAGGAAATGGGGATTTTTTCCTCAACGCCATTTCCTGGCTTGCGGAAGAGGAAAACCTGATTTCCATTCGCCCTAAAGAAAGAAAAAATACGCCCATTCAAATGACACAATCCTGGGGCTATGCAATATTCATCATGGGTGTCATTGTGTTTCCCGGACTGGTTGCGACAATGGGAATTCGCACTTGGTGGAGGAGACGCCGACTATGAAGTTTAAAGGAACGGCCCTGATGTCGGCTGTATTCCTGAGCCTGGTGCTTTTTTATTTCTTCGTTGACCTTCCCGCCGAACAAAAGGAAAAAATCGAAAAAGAACGAGCTGAAAAAATCTTTCCCTTTGAAACAGAAAAGGTGCTTGAGTTTTCTCTAGCTGGCAATGGCGACCTTATAGCCTTAAAACGAAACGCCCCGCATAGCTGGGAACTCACCCGCCCCCTCTCGGCATCCGGCGACTCCGTCGAAGCAGAAGCCTTTTTATCAGAAATTGAAAACCTTAAAAAAACCCGGGTGGTAGAGGAAAACCCTAAAGATCTTTCCATTTATGGCCTGAGCACCCCATTTCTTAAAATCCATTTCAAATTCGAAAATGAAAAAGAGGGAACCTTGTTGTTAGGCAACGAAAATCCTATGGGGGGCAATCTCTATATCAAGCGGGAAAACTATCCCGCCGTGATGATGACCCCTGCATCCAAATCCCAATTTGAAAAGTCCGTTTACAATTTTCGCGACAAAACCCTTCTTAACTTCAGCACCGGTACCATCAAGCGCATACAAATCATCAGCGAGAAAAAAAATCTGGAGTTAAAAAAGAAGGGTGAGGTCTGGAAAATATCAGGAGATATTGATGCTCAGGGAGACAAGGATGCCATCATGAACTTTCTTCAGTCCATTCAATTTTCCAGGGTCCAGGAGTTTGTGGATGAAAATCCCGACTCGCTGGAACCTTATGGGCTGAATCCGCCGAAACTGAAACTAATTTTAGAAAGTGAAAAAGACAAAATCCACACCCTTGCCCTCGGTAATACGAAAGAGGGAAAAGGCTATTTCGGAAAAATCAACGATGCCAAAAATATCGTACTGGTAGATACCAGACTGTTTGATACACTTTCCCAAAAAACCGTGGAGTTTCTTGACAAAACATTGATAGCGTTTGAGGAAAAAGAAATTCTTGCATTATCTCTGCGATCCGAAAACGAAACCATACATCTGGTCCGTGGGATAAATAATAATTGGGACATCCAGAGCCCGATAAAAACAACCGCCGACCTGTCCACCCTTAACAGTCTGCTCTTTGATCTCAAGGAAGCCAAGATTACAGAGTTCATAAAAATCTCCCTCGATATCCCCAAAAAATTTGGTCTGGACACCCCGCAAAAATCTTTTAGCCTGAAAATGAAAGACGGGAAAACCTGGACCCTGCGATTCGGCAATCAAACCAGTAATGGCAAACAGGTATTCGCTAGCCGAACCGGCGAGTCGACCGTATTTTCAATTTCCAAAGAAGTGGTCAATAAACTGTTTCGCAGCCTTCACGATTTAAGAAATAAAAAGCTACTGCAATTTGAAAGTGATGAAGTGACTAAAATTTTAATTAAAGCTTCTGACAAACTCTTTGAGTTGAAGAAAAAAGGATCGGAATGGCACCTTGAAAAACCTGAAAAAATCAAAACCAAACATATCGGTCACGATCTGATTTGGACCCTGAAGGGATTGGAGTTTAATTCTATTGTCACCCCACCCCTGCCCGAGAATCTCGCTGGATTGAATGCCCCCCTGTTTACCATCAGCCTTTGGAAAAATGAACTAGAAGAGGTTGCCGCCTTAAAGGTCGGGAAACTTTTTGACCCGGAGCAGGAATATATCGTTCAAGCCGGAAACCAACAATATCGGGTCAAGAATAAATTTATCGAGCCCATCCCTTTCGACCTAGAAAATTTCATGCCCCAATAGGCGCTTAAAATTCATAGGAATCATAAAAAATCTGGTTTTAAGATCCCCACCTTATATAGTATGTATTGCTCTCTATAGCACACATTATATAGTAGATAAAGAACCAAACTCAAAAAAAACCGGTTTTTTATACCCAGTAAATATATATAAAAAAAGGACTTAAAAGTTTTTTCGCAATTTTTTTCAAATTAGTCCTTGACAGGTACCATATGTAGTGGTACTTTCTTTAAAGCATACAATATAAAGGAGCAGTGTCTTATGATCAGGTGCGATAAAAAGTGCTTGTTCAGGTTCCGGATTAGGTTTGCTTTGGGAGAAAAAATTAATTGAGAGCAGTTACAGATCTTCCAACGGCGGGTTACTAGAAATGCGGGTTCCATAAAAATGAATGCGATGCATCCCGAATTCGATTTGTTAAATGCAACCAGTGGGATGCGTGCCAGTCTCAAACCCCTTCCCAAACCCCCAAATGTTTTGAGCGCCAGCCGAATCCTCCGTTTAATATCGGCAGATGATATCCGTCCAATTGGCGTTGAATGGAACCTCTTTTTAACGTTGGGTTTAGCCCAATACAATAGTAACCCGCCCCCCTTCTTTAAAAGGATGCGCCCCGCCTTTTCAGGAGTTTGTAGGTATTGCTAGTATTTGCCTCCATGTCAAGGGCGGTTAAATAAAGGATTCACTTTAAGGTTTCATTCGGGAAAGGTGGGGCGCTGACCCTCTTTCCCGTTTTTATTGCCTTGAATAATTTTTTATCGCTTTCCCCCTCCCGCTTGTTTATAATCCCCTCCAATAACCAACTATGGAAAATATTGTGAGCAAAACCTCCATCGATTCAACTCCCGTTCCCTGTAAAGGTGATTATCTCCCTCAATATGCGCATAGGGGCGATGCCGGAGCCGATTTAAGAGCGGTGGAAACCCGGATAATTGCTCCTCGAGGTCGGGAACTGGTTGCTACCGGAATTCACTTGGAACTTCCTGAAGGGTACGCTGGTTTGATCTGGCCGCGCAGTGGACCGGCGGTTAAACTAGGGCTCGATTGCGGTGCCGGAGTGATCGACTCGCATTATCGAGGCGAGATAAAAGTCCTTCTCTTCAACCATTCCGATGAGGAAATCCGTATCCAGTCCGGAGACCGTATCGCCCAGTTGATCATCCAAAAAGTAGAAACGGTCAAATTTATATTCAGCGACCATTTAAGTGAAACAGCCCGCAACACTGCGGGTTTTGGATCAACGGGGGACCTTCCTGTTGCAAATCCAGGTTCATAATTCCACTCTTCAACTGGAACAGGGCGATATCACCGACAGCTCTGCCGATGCCATCGTCAATGCCGCAAATTCAGACCTGATTCTTGGTGCAGGCGTGGCTGGGGCGATCCGCCGTAACGGGGGGCCGTCCATTCAGGAAGAATGTGACCGCATCGGGTCTTGCCCTGTAGGCAACGCAGTAATCACCTCAGCAGGTAATTTGCAAACGCGTTTTGTCATCCATGCTGTCGGCCCCAAGTGGGGCGAAGGCCATGAAGTCGAAAAACTAAGAAATGCCGCAATCAAAAGTCTGCAACGCGCGGAAGAAAAAAAACTAAAGTCTATCGCCTTTCCGGCAATCAGCACTGGCATATTTGGGTTCCCTCTTAAGCTTGCAGCAGAAACCCTCCTTACCGCTGTTTGGCAATATCTTTCCCAGAAGAGCGAAATTGAGACCGTGACATTTATCCTTTTCGACATAGAAAGCTTCAATGTTTTCAAAGACCAATTGACTTTTCTTGCAAAAGGGAAAATCTGATTCCCCGATAGTCAAGAATTCAGATATAATAGGTGAAATCAAACTTTAATTTTATGAGCTTCGCATGGGTTTACTAGCCTGGATACAAAAACAATTTGGGATTCCTCTGGTCGCAGAAAAAGCTGTAGAAAATGAAAACAGCCAGGAACCCACGCCCTCAACAGAAGGGCAATTCAAGGTGCTTCGCATACAACCGACTCCCAACCCGGATGCCTTCCAGTTTATCTTGAACGGCAAAGTCATTGGGGCAGGCACGAAAACTTTCGACTCTCCCGATGATGCCGGGGATGACCCAATGGCCAAAACCTTATTTGATATTTTTGGCATACAAAGTATTTATATAAAAGAAAACTTTGTCACTATTACCAAGTCTAATGCCGTGGGGTGGCACACGATCATGGAAAAAAT
>DODH01000253.1:12867-16987 GCA_003545625.1 Nitrospina sp. | reverse complement strand
TTCATCCAGTATTGGAAAACTTCAATAAGGAAGATTTTTTCGATTACAACGATGAACGAAAAACCGAGGTGATCAACGCCCTGCTGGATATTGCCATTCGACCGGCTTTAGCGAATGATGGCGGGGGAATTAATCTTCTCTCTGTGCAAGACAAGACCATCAAAGTTCACTATCAGGGAGCTTGCGGCAGTTGCCCCAGTTCAACCACCGGAACCCTGCAATACATAGAACAATTCCTCAAAGAAGCCATTCATCCTGATCTCGAAGTTCAGGCAAACTGACCCCGGTACCCACTAGGCGTGGAGCCAATGCGCAATAGCTTTTTACTGCGTTCAAAAGGTTATCTCGGCACAACCAGCCATTGCTCATTTCCTCCAGACGTAGCCTTGTTGCTATTTGCAACCAGCGGCTCGCCGGCGCTTAGTGGTGAACAGATAGTCGAGAGCACTTTTCGGGTCGGGAACCATCGCATACATATCCTTGATACTGGGTTTGGTAAATTTCAAATCTACCATTTCGTCGAAGGTCGCGCACAACCCATCATAAAAACCCTGGGTATTGATAAAAACCAACGGTTTGTCGGTAAGGCGTAATTGGCGCATGGAAAGGATTTCCATCGCTTCTTCAAGGGTGCCAATACCGCCGGGCAAAACGATAAATGCGTCGGATCGTTGGTCCATCACCGCTTTGCGTTCACGCATATCCCGGGTAACGATCAACTCATCAGCTTCAGAATATTTAATATCTTTGGACGTGAAAATCTCCGGCAGGACGCCGATCACCCGCCCCTTCTCTTCGTGTACTCCACGGGCCACGCAACCCATTAACCCGATCGAAGCCCCACCGTAGACCAGCTCAATCCCCTTCTTTCCCAGTTCGCGTCCCAGTTCCAAAGCAACACTTTTGAATGACTCATCCACAGATTGACTGGATGCACAAAAAACACAAATAGCTCGAATCTCATTCATCCCGACCAGCCAATTCCATAGGACAAAAATTCTTAATTTTCTTCATCTGCTGAATAAAGGTTTTTATGTTCGTTGATCGCATAGCGGTCCGTCATCCCGGAGACATAGTCACAAATCCGCAGCTCAAGCAATCCCTCGTTTTTCTGGACCCAGTCAGGAAGAAGCCCCGGCATTTTAGTATATGCCTTGAAGATTCCCTCCAGCGTCAACTCGGCTTTAAATTCCATACGTAAGACCTTACGGTGAGAATACATATTTTTATGGAGGAAATTTTTTAACGCCTTATTTTTTTCAGCAACTTCTTTTCCAAACGCCGCCATACGAACAGGGGCGCGACGCACATCATCTACCGTGCCGACTTTATACTGTTTGAGATTCTTCAACGTAGCCCGGCGAAAATCGCTGATGAGATCGTTAATGATGCTTCGAACTACCTGGTATTTTTTCAGTTTAAAATCCAGGCCCGTATATTTCTCATCAAACTTTTTTTCATTCTCTTTCCAGAGGGCCACTTTTCTTAATTGACCCAGGTCGAGCAGGTTGGAGGTAATCCCGTCATCCAGGTCGTGGGCATTGTAAGCAATGCTATCAGCAAAGTCGGCAACCTGGGCCTCCAAGGAAGGAAAACGAACCGCTGAATCAGAAGTAACAGGGTTATCTTCGTCTTGAGAATGTTTGCTGATGCCTTCCATCACTTCCCAGGTCAAGTTGAGTCCATCGAATTCCGGGTAACGTTTTTCGAGCAGTTTTACAATTCTCAAGCTCTGTTTATTATGCTCAAAACCACCATTCCCTTTCATCAACCGGTTCAACACATTTTGTCCTGTGTGTCCGAAAGGAGGATGGCCCAAGTCGTGAGACAGGGCAACCGCTTCCGCAAGATCTTCATTTAATTGCAAGGATTTACAAATGGAGCGCGCGATCTGCGCAACTTCAAGGGAATGGGTAAGACGAGTCCGGTAATAGTCGCCTTCATGGTAGACAAAAACCTGGGTTTTATATTCCAGTCTTCTGAATGCTGCAGTGTGGATGATTCGATCACGGTCCCGTTGAAACCGGGTCCGGTAGGAGTGTTCCTTTTCCTTATGCTGGCGTCCTTTACTTTCCCCGCTTTTCATCGCGTAGGGAGCCAGGGATTGAACTTCGATTTTTTCGAGATCTTGCCGCTTGATCAAGATGCGACCTAATTCTTAATAGGGTGAGGCGGAGAATCTCCGCTGATAAGTAGCAATATTTTTATCCTGCGGGCAAACGTTCTCTCGGCCCAACGAGTCCTTGCCAGTTGGCCCCACGCCTAGTGGGTCAGGAAGTCAAATCATCCGAAAGCTGGTCCCAGTCCGTTTCTTCAATTTCTTTTTGGGTAATAGGACCCAGAACCTGAAACCTCTCCTTTTCGTCAGGACTCAGGGCAAGTTCCTGAAAAGTGATTTCATCCCCCTCCTTCAAACCCGCTTCTATCATGGAAAGGTTTTCCTGCACTTCTTTACCCAAATCGGTTTTCCCATCTCTGAAACTACTATCCTGTTGGAATTGTAATGTCTCAAACACCTGATCAAAGTTTTTTAGAATGAGCCCTCCCATCTCACCAAATTCGCTATTGACCGACTTGAAATATTCCCGATAAAGATCATAGTGGATAAACCGGTACTGGCTGATCTTGTTCGCTTCCAAATAATCCTCGGATGCCAGGCGGTATTGACCTTCCTTAATATATATTCGGCCCCGAAAAACCCGCGCAAGAAAATGCTTAGGATTTAAACTCAATACCATGTTCAGGTTAAGCAAAGCGATGGCCTGTTTTTTCTTCTTCAAACTGGAAAGAGCCTGGATAAAATGCCGACGCACTTCCGGATCCTTATTTTCGATAAAACGGAGCATGGGTTCAAACATGGGGAAGATAAATTCCCCAAGCTTAAATTGGGCGAGACAAATCAAATGACTGATTTTTTTCAACTTCACATAACCTCCATGCGTTGAAAAACCCTTGGAACATTCAAATGCTCCCGGTTTTTATAAGCCCATGATCTAACGGATAAGCCGATTTTAACTAAATTCACGGCAAGCGTCAACCTTCAAGGAAAATCAGCGAGAAAACCAACATAACTCACTAAAAAACAAAGATTCGAAGACTCCCCTACCTCATGTTTTTCCAGAAGCTCTCAGAAACTCTCTAAAAAAGTAAAAAAATACGGTTGAATACCTTCTCGGCTAATCCCAAAAAATTATGGAGAGAAAATGGAAAACCTCGGCCTGAAAACTTATAATTATTTATTTTTCTTGACGTTACGGGCTTTTTGATATATTTTTTTAGTATGCAATGTCCAGATTGTGATTACATTTGTTTCAAACAAGCAAAGGTCTGCGGGAGTTGTGGCTTCAATTTCAAGAAAGCCGCAACCTCAGCAACATCCCTTTTCCGCAATGATTCTTTCACTATCTTTGCCGGGTCGAAAGCCCCCGCAAAAGATCAAGAATCATCCGCCGTAACCGCTTCTGCAGACAGCGAAGAAATTGCTGTCATGGACGCTCATAAAGGTTCTCAGGAAAACACGGAATCCGGGGAATTCCTTCTGAATCTATCGGATGCCGAGCAAGGATCCTCTACAACTGCCTTAGAATCATCAACTTCTGACTCAGCCGCCTTGGGATTCACGCCCTTGGAGTTTGGTGCTGATGCCAATATCAATCTCGAGGAAGTGGAAGTTGAAGGACTTGGGTTGGGGCTGGAACCATTGGAAGAGGAACCTTCTGAACCGCCGACCTCCGAAACTGGACCTGAAGAGAGCTCCCTTGAAATCAGTGAAGCACCGAAAACGATCGATCTGGACCCCGAAGAGGAAAGTTCTGATTCCTCTATAGAAACCGCAGTGGATGAAGAGCCTGCTATAGAAATCACACCGGCTTCCCCCCCGGAAGACGAGGCGCCGGCACTTGAAACCAATGACTTGAGTTCAGTTTCCTTGGAGGAAGAAACGGCAGAACAAGAGCCCAAGGCCCCCGTATTGGATCTTGGAGAAGACGAAATACCACTGGAACCGGATGAAGGACCCGAACCGGAAAGTTCGCCTCCTCCGCCCCCAGTGCAAATAGATGAGTTAGATCTGAATCTGGAAATTGATGATTCAGATGGACCACTTACTACTGCAGACACG
>DODH01000253.1:2433-12503 GCA_003545625.1 Nitrospina sp. | reverse complement strand
AGACCTGGGTCTTGAACTGGAAGATTCAGACCCCCCACCTGATGCGGAAAAATCTTAACCCCCAAAACCCACTCCAGAACAGAAAAAATTGGATTTTAAGGCAAAATTCCTTTATAAAGGTAGGTTCATGGTAAGGCAGTAACCCCGATGGATTCCGATTCGGCTTTTTCTTCTTAATGCCGGGAATCGCGCACCCTAGTAGCCCACTTTTTCTCCCGGACTCTGCATATTCAAGAGAACAGCCATAAATTTGGCCCGTGAGGGTATTGTTTATGAGGGACGATTAAAGATGGGTGAAAAATAAACTTAGTCTCGAGCAAAGTTATTCTCGGGCCAGGAAAAACGGCTCCTTTAAAATTTATTGATAACCCAACCAGGAAAAACCACAGAATGAAAAAAAAATATCTACTCGCACCCGGTCCTACCCCAGTTCCAGAACATATATCTCTGGAAATGGCTCTTCCCATGCAACATCACCGGACTCCCCAGTTCAGCAAAATATTCGGTGAAGCGGCAGAAGGAGCCAAATACCTTTTTCAAACCAAGCAGGATGTGCTGATTCTTGCTTCTACTGGAACGGGAGCTATGGAAGGTTGCGTGACCAACCTGTTTTCATCCGGGGATAAAGTATTGGTCATAAATGGAGGAAAGTTCGGGGAACGGTGGGGAAAAATTTCCGAGACGTTTGGTCTCAATGTTGTCTGGCATAATGTGGAATGGGGTAAAGCCGCCGATCCTAAAGAAATTGAATCCATTCTGGCTCAGGATAAAGAGATAAGGGCCATCATGGTTCAGGCAAGCGAAACCTCAACAACCGCCGCCCACCCCATTGAAGCCCTGTCAAAGCTGACCCGGGACCGGGACGATATTTTACTGATCGTGGATGGAATCACCGGCGTTGGAGTTGTTAACCTGCCAATGGATGAATGGGGAATTGATGCCCTGGTGACCGGGTCGCAAAAATCCCTACAGCTTCCTCCTGGTCTGGCACTCGTCGGTCTTAGTGAAAAGGCCTGGAAGTTCGCAGACCAATCGACCTGCCCGAAATTTTATTTCGACTTTAGAAAAGAACGCAAAAACCTGGCTAACCAAACTTCCGCTTACACACCTGCCGTTTCTCTGGTTACAGGACTCCGGGCCGTTATGCGGGATATTAAGGAAGAAGGCCTGGACAATGTTTTCAAACGCCACGACCGTTTAGCTCGGGCCACCCGCGCTGCCGTCACCGCCATGGGTTTGCCCATGGTTGCGCCAGACTGCCCCGCCGGAAGTGCAACGGGAGTATTTGTCCCGGATGGAGTGGATGGAGGAAAACTGGTCAAAAGCCTGCGTGATGACTTTGGAGTAACCCTGGCAGGTGGACAAGACCAATGGAAAGGAAAAGTCGTGCGAATTGCCCATCTGGGTTATGTGGACACCTTTGACATCATCATAGCGATTTCGGCTCTGGAGATGGCCCTTAAAAAATTCGGTGCCAAAATCCAGTTAGGCAAAGGGGTAGCCGCCGCCCAGGAAATACTATTAGAAGCTTATTAAGGCCGGCGAGCCCTGCCGGAGGCAGATAGCAATGACTCATCGAGCCAAGATAACTCTTTGCTAGCAAATAAAGTTATTGCCAGTTGACCCCACGCCTAGTGGCCTCTTGAGAGAAACTGCCGGTTGTGTCCGGCCATCACACTTTGGAGTTAGCAAATGAAAGTTCTTGTTTCTGACAACCTCTCCGCAGTTGGAGTTGAAATTCTTAAAAAAGAATCCGGACTCGAGGTCGATGTTAAAACCGGCCTATCTAAGGAGGAGTTGATTAAAATCATTTCCGACTACGATGGTTTAATTGTCCGAAGTGCCACTAAAGTAGTCGCTGAAATTATTAAGGCCGCTGACAACCTGAAAGTAATCGGACGAGCCGGCGTTGGCGTGGACAATATTGATTTAGCAGCGGCTGGCACAAAAGGTATCATTGTCATGAATGCGCCAGAAGGCAATATGATCACCACTGCCGAGCATACCCTGGCCTTGTTGCTGTCCATGTCCCGGAACATTCCACAAGCCAGCTACGCTCTTAAAAATAGAAAATGGGCTCCCAAAGAGTTCATGGGAGTAGAACTTTTTGAAAAAACCCTGGGCATTGTCGGGCTGGGCCGCATCGGCTCCAATGTCGCTGAACGGGCTCACGCTTTTAAGATGAAAATAGTGGCATTTGATCCTTACGTCACGCAGGAAAGAGCTGAAATCCTGGGCGTGGAACTGATAGAAATGAAAGATCTACTGGAACGCTCTGACTTTCTCACCCTGCACACTCCCGGACTGGCCGATGGCAAACCGTTACTGGGAAAAGAACAGTTCGATCAAATGAAACCCGGTATCCGCATTGTCAACTGCGCCCGAGGTTCATTGATAGACGACACCGCCCTGATTGAAGCCATTCAGTCAAAAAAAGTTGCCAGAGCCGCGCTGGATGTTTACCACAAAGAACCCCTGGACCTTGACAGTCCTCTTCTGCAAGTGGACGAAATCATCTGCACCCCACATCTGGGAGCCTCCACAGGAGAAGCGCAGGAAAAAGTAGCCATCTCAATTTGCGATCAGATCATCGACTTTCTCAAATATGGCAATGTTCGTAATGCGGTCAATGTTCCTTCTATTGATGCTGAAACACTGGCTAAAATCCAACCCTACCTCACATTAGGGGAAGACCTCGGCCATTTTATTTCTCAACTGACCGATGGCCCTGTGACGCGCATTGAAATTCAATATAATGGTGAAGTGTCTACCATACAGGTAAAGCCGGTGACCAACGCCATTTTAAAAGGACTCTTCAACCGTTCTATTGATGAAATCAATATGGTGAATGCTCCTTTTATTGCAAAGGAGAGAGGGATTGAAGTGCAGGAGTCCACGAGCAATGAAGTGCATGAATACACCAGCACCGTGCAAGTACAAGTCATTACTCAAAAAGGAACTCGCAAAGTAACAGGCAGTATTTTTGGCAAAGGCGATTCAAGAATCGTGCAGTTTGACGACTTTAAAATGGAAGCGGTTCTCTCTGAACATATGCTTGTACTCCAAAACACGGATGTCCCCGGTGTAATCGGGAATCTGGGAAATATTCTCGGGAAAAACAACCTGAATATCGCAGGCTTTCATCTAGGTCGACAAGAAGAGGAAGGCAGGGCCATCGCCATCATCAATATCGATTCCCCACCCACCACGGAAGCCTTACGAGAATTGCGCAAAACTTCCAACATTCTCAGTGTTCACAGCGTTACGCTGTAGCGAATAGATTTAAACAAAAAAAGCGAGGCCCCCTGACGCGGGGACCTCGCTTTAATTTTTTAGGACCTGAAATTAATCCGCCTTCTTCTCGTCCTCACCTTCCGCAACCTTACCGGATTGCTTTGGTTCAATTTTCTGCCCAAAAACCAGGGCGATCACCTCATTGATGGCATCTGCCCCCAGAATGTTATAAACCGTATTCGCCGATTTAAAATGCGGACTGGTAAAAAGGCTCAACACCTTTTTACTGGTGTAACCCAGCATCATAAACTCATGCGCATAGTTTTCCGCCACCAGCCTAAGGGTATCTTCATCAGCATCTTCATCACCCGTCGGCGGACCCGAATCCGGATCAACATCTTCTTGAATTTCGTAAACGTAAATCAAGTGCCAGCCAAATTCGGTTTTTATCGGGCCAACAACATCTCCCTCCTGGGCAGTAAACGCGGCGACCTCAAAAGGCCGGACCATGGCTCCTTTGCCAAACCATCCCAGATCCCCACCACGTTTTTTTGAAGGGCATTCACTATGCTCCTCCGCCAGTTTGGTGAATTCTTCCCCTTCGTCAATCTTGACCTTCAATTCATCCGCAAGCTCTTTGGAGCCCACAAGGATATGCCGACATTGAACTTTTTTAACTTTTCTCTCTTTTGCCATGGTTCAATTCCATAAAATTATATAGAAAGGCTTTTCCAGCACAGGAAGCACCATTTCAATTTTCTAACGGTTAACATCAGTTTAACTTCAACGCACAACACTTCTTATATTTCTTACCGGACCCGCAAGGACAAGGTTCGTTGGGTTTTATTTTTCCTTCCTGCACCTTCACGCCTGGCGAGTTTTTCATCAACGCTATACCAATTTTTTTTGCTTCTTTATAACGTTTCTTCAGCCTATCATTAAAATCCGGAATCCCCTGACTGATGGCGATCAGCATATCACTATTGGAAGACTCCAGTTTTGCATCTTCCTTTTCCCGCAGACCCTCATCAAAAAAATAAGTCGAAGAAAAGATCGGTGCCTGATTGTCATTGTCCAGTTCCATTTTATAAAAGGAAAGCTTCAAACTGCGATTATCATTACGCGGATCAATGTCGTAGGAGTCTTCTGCAAAATATTGGTCCTTACTATAAATGAAATCGAGCATTTCCTTATTTTGCGGAAACAATTCAAAATAATTGAAATAATTTCCTGGCTGGAATTCCAGATAAGAGGTTGGGTTTTTCTCTCCATAGGCTTTCGCTTCCACAACCCTCTGTTTGAATAGAAGTATCAACTCATCCGGGGCATTTTTGGCAAACCCCTTGGCGATTTGGGTTTGCACATCCGTCAACCGCGGGTGATCGGGAAGAGGATTAAAAGTTTTATTGAAATTAAACTGGAAAGCAAAAGCATTTTCCGCATTATCCTCATCGCGAAGGCGCACCACAACATAGGTATAATCAGCAAAAGGATGGGTGTGATAAAAGTCCTCCAGAACATAAGTATTCCGGTAGTCCTCTTCCTCGAATCGGTACGTCATTTTCGAGTTTTCACTCTCCTGCTGATTGATTACCACATATCCTTCGATGACAGCTTCCTTTCAACTAATTATTTCAGAGCACCCGATTCTACTTGTTCAAAAAGGGTGAAAGTTTAAAAACCTAACCTTTTCAATTTTGTTAATTAGCGGGGAAGAGGAGATATTGAAAAGCCCGGATGTTTATTAAATACACCTTTTTCTTTTTCACGTTTCACGACATCTCGGACCGCACGAACCGAATCTTTGGTAATATCTTCCTTATGATTGGAGTTTGCATGCCCATAGCGGTAATAAAAGATGGCGGCAGTAGCATGCGGCAACTCATTTGAGGTCCATGTGGTGAAACCTCCGCCGGGCGAGAAAGTCGTGCTTATGAAAATGTCCATGCGGTCCATATCGTGAATAACATGGTCTTCGTCATAAAGGCTTTCCGCCTCCTCCAAGGTCGGCATTCTCCAATCATCGTAACTCGCAAACTTTTCAACCCCCAATTCCAGCAAATACTTCAGCGCGCTATACCAATTGAGCCATTTACTGGTGTCCTGAAACGAATCTGTTTGTTTCCACATCAGTTTGGTCTCAAGGTCGGTAATGGTTCCATCCCCATTATCAATAAATCGTTTTTGCAAATCCAAGTTTAGTTCTCCCGCTTCAAAGCTAATGTTAAATTTCAGTCATCCTTTTCAATATCACGGACCAATCTGGAAGACCCTCTCGACACGCGAAAAATATCATCATAAATGGTAACTCCTTTGCGGAAATTCAGGCGCACACCTTGTATATTATGCCGCACATCGCTGGTCCAGCACAGGAACCCGCATCCCGGCTCAAACAAATCGGACAAGTAAATCACCTTGCCCATATGATCGGAATTTTTCTGTTTTTTATCAAAGAGGCTCTTTGCCTCCACAGTGGTAGGGAGTCTCCAGTTAGAAAAACCAGCAAACTGCTTTCGGTTAAGACTTCCAGCAAACTCTATAACCTGGCGCTGGGCCATCCATTTTCCCGCCAATTGCCAGGTATCTTTTTTTAGCCAGACCAAGCGTTTTGCGCCATCAATAATTGTGTCACTGTCCGCTTCTATGAATCGCTCACTCTCTTTCTCTAAGCCTTGTTCACTCATGGTATGCCATCTTTAGGAATCACTCTCTTGGTTCCGTACCGCACGGACACCATGACTGCGTAAACCCACTTGATGCCATTTATAGTCTCCATTATAAAAATGGAACCGAATAACCAGTCCTTTTTCAGACTTATTTAACGTTTTTGTCCAACAGGTCAAACCGCATCCAGGGGGGAAACCTTTAGCCAAAAATACCGTATCGCCATAATTGTCCGTAACAGGATTCGAAGCATCATAAATTGCCTGCGCTTCCTTCCGTGTGGGCATGCGCCAGTTTTGATAACCGGCAAACCGCGTCCGGTTTAATTGGTGCAGATAGTTTTTCGCCTCATCCCAACTCACCCACTTGTCCAGATCCACATAAGAGTCCACCGCTTTCCACATCAAGCCGGTCTTGTGATCAGTTATCGTGCCGTCTTTATGGAGGACTATGCGGACAAAATCCGGGTCCTCGTCTTCCTGAACATTGTCCCGAACCAGACGCACAGCACTGGGAAAACCATCGTTTTCCTTGGCCAACCAGAATTCAAAATCGGACCGCAAGTCATACGCCATTGCGGCCTTGGCACCACGGGTTTGGCTTGTCCAGGTTGTGAACCCGCAGCCAGAGGTAAAAATAGGGTCGACATGGATTTCACAACCTTCCACATCCATATTGCTGGCGGATGGATGAAAAAGGTGTTTGACTTCTGAGGCAGAAGGAATGCGCCAATTGCTATATCCAGCGAATTTTTCCTCATTCATTTTACGCGCCAACTCCTGACTTTCATGCCAGTTGATCAGACGCCCCAGGGTGACCCAGGTATCCTTCTTCATCCACATGAGGTTGTGCTTCAGGTCGGTAACGGTATCATCCCCGTTATCCGCATAATGTGTTTCCGCTTTGGTTTCCGTCATAACCTTATTTTCTGGATGGGCGGGTATGGTCTCTTATAACCTGGTCTTTTCTACAGATACGAACCGAACCAAAGCTATATTCTTCAGCAATGACGACCTTGCCTTCGCTGTAGTCAAACCTTGGCCTGCGGGTAGAAGTATCCCCGGCAATCCATGCGGTTTTAAACGCACCCTCCGGAAACACCGAGTCCAGATGAAGGATCACTCCTCCTTTTCCCGGGTTTTCACACGATTCATCATAAAGCGATGAGACTTCATCTGCACTGGGCAACCGCCAGTCATCAAATCCGCCAATTTTTCTTAGATTCTTTCTATCAGAATATTCCACCGCCTCATGCCAGTTGAAAAACTTGCCCTTGTCCTGCCAGGAATCCTTTTTCATCCAGTAAACACGGGTTTTGTTATCAAAAATAACGTCACGGCCTTTCTCCACATACCGTTTAGGTGTCTTATCCTGTTTAACCGGTGCCTGCTCTAACTTTTGCGGAAGTTTTTCTGTCATTTTTTTCTATTTCTTAAATTGCCGACCAAATCGGCAGGTTGAAAATTCGGGATCGTTTTTCAGGAGATCTCTATTTATTCGATAGTTTTCTCTAAGGCAACTCGCACCCCTTATTTTATAAGGGCCGCTCATGGCCAAAAACAATTTTCAGAGATGCCCTTCTATAAAACCCTGCAATCTTTAGTCGCCGGTATATCCTATTTCCACACTGTCTTCATCGACATTGACAATGACCGGAACCACATACTGGTCATTAGAATATTCCAGTAATCTCTTTAAACCATCTGGATCCTTATCAACATTAATATAAACAAAAGACCTGCTCTGTTTTTTAAAACTGTCCAGGGCTTTCTGGGTGTGCGGACAATCATCCTTACCAAAAATCATATAATGGTCCATAACACTCCAATCAGATTGCCCTCAACATCGGTATAAATTAACGTTCGAATGTTTTGGTGTCCTTGCGCCACTCCGGCTCCCATTCATCTTGAACCACATCACGGGTCACCCGACAATGAGAATATTCGTTGTCCTTATTTTCCCATATATCGTTACCCGTCACGAAACTGAATTTTTGCGCATATTGCTGGTAGTCCGGCTTTTCTTCATAGGTCCAGGTATTGTGACCGCCTCCCGTTTCAAACAAATCTGAAATATGGATCTCCGCGCCGTCCTTATCACTATTTGACTGAACAAACGAAAAAAGACTTTTAGATTCTTCGATGCCGGGCAGCCTCCAATCATCATATCCGGCGAATTTTTTATCGTTCATCATTTCGCAATAATCATGGGCCTCAATCCAGGTGATTCCATAACCGTACTCCTTGTAAGAATCATCCTTTTTCCACATCAGGTTGGAATGGGTATCGCTGATGGTTCCATCGCCATTATCGACAAAATTCGGAAGTTCTTCCTCAGCTAAAGCTACATCTGCTTCTTCCTCGTCGCCCCATTCCTCCTCACCAATCCACTCTGTCTCCAGCTCATCCTCAACAATTTCAGGATCTACACCTTCATCAGATGTGCTTGGGTTTTCATCTTCAGCCATTTTAAACCTCAACTTTCCCGGGAAAAAATTATCAATCCAGATCCCTTACCATGCGCACCGAAGTACCGGTGGTGGACACCGTCTGGTCCACACAAATCTCTTTCATAACAGGGAAATAGCTTTTCCACGCATAAGAATCGTAGCGAGTTTCAGATGTCCACACACAGGTTTCTCCGCCCGCCTGGTAATTGGAAACCCGACGTGCCGGTTTTTTGGGTAAGTTCAAGAACACTTCCCGGTATTCATTTTGGTGCCGGAATAAAGAACGTACTTCACTTTTGGTGGGAAGCCTCCAATCGTTAAAGCCCAAATAATTTTGCTCATTGCAGGCCTTTACATATGCAGTGCCTTCCTCCCAGTTGAGCCATTTCCCCAGTTCCTGCCGGGAATCCCTCAACACCCACATCACATCATTCTCAGTGTCTTCTACAGTACCATTATCTTTTTTGACCCAACTGGTTTTTGATTCCACCACAACCAAACCTCGAACTCGTCAGCAAAATAAAAAACACTCTATGATTCCCGCTCATTCATTCAGCCTCGGCTAATATCCCTATCCCGGAAACCGCAGAACACATATTGACCTAAAAAAATGAGACTGGAGACGAGTGCTTCTCTCCTGAACCTATATAAATAAACAATGTTTAGTTTTTATTAAAATACCACCCGGACACCGGGTTTTCAAGCCAAATTCAAGTAACCCTATGTCCGGAAACCTCTGAATTTTCACAGGAAAATTCAAATCCCACGGAAAAACCGACAACTGCCCAAATCCCTGTAAACCCTTGCCAATTGGCCCAGAAGATTTTCAGGGGATCTCCAATTTACTTGGACATTTTCTACCCCTTCGGGGCACGCGTGATATCTCTCTTCATTTGCCTTTACCCGTGCCGGGCATGAAGTCAATGGTTGCATATCACGCATGCCCTGAGAGGGTAAGAGCTAAGGTTGAATACCACATCCGCGGGCAAAGAGTTATCCCGGCTTAAAAAGCTATTGCTAGTTGGCCCTACGCCTAGGAGCCGACCCTTTAGTTATCGCCAACCGCCGCCCTGAGTAATCATATCTCTGACTTCAGGCACATGGCCAACCTTGGTTTTTGAATTATCAAATTCCCCGCGCACCAGTCGAGCACTGGTATTGAGGATATCATCGACTTCCTTATGCCCACCTGTACCACTGTTAAAAGAATAGCAATAAGCGGTGATTTTACCCCGTGTATTACTGGTCCAGGTATCGAACCCGCAACCTTCGGTAAATACAGGATCAAGATGTATGACCATGCCGTACTTGTCATTCAGGGACTTATCTCTATCAAAAAGGGAGTGAGCCTCTCTTTTATGGGGAAGCCGCCAGTCGTTATAACCGGCAAAAGACTCCGCATTTTTATTATGCAAATATTTTAAAGCCGCCCTGTAACTGACGAACTTCATCAGGTCCAAATAGGAGTCGTTTTGCATCCACATCAATTGGGTCAGCGCATCGGTAACCGTGCCATCCCCATTATCCACTAACCTGTTTTCGCTCATAGTTTTTCTAATCTCAATCCATTGATATCTTATTTTATTCTTCCTGCCAGACAAAAATCAAAAAAAAATGCCGGGGGGCAAGCCCCCCGGCATAATCATTAAAACTAAGCTTATCGTGCGGCTTCACCCTGCGTACCACCAGAGGCATCGCCTCTTTGGCTGAAGAGACCGCGCTC